>DATHUZ010000651.1:0-1876 GCA_035461725.1 Anaerolineae bacterium | reverse complement strand
CACGCCACGGGCACCAACCGCGACCGCGAGGCGGCCTGTGCCGTCGACGCGGCCGGCGGTGTGCCCGAGATCGTGCACGTCAACGCGCTGCGCGCGGACCCGGCGCGCCTGCACACGTATCAGATGCTCATCCTGCCCGGCGGCTTTTCCTACGGCGACGACCTCGGCGCCGGCCGGCTGTGGGCCACCGATCTACGCTGGCTCTTTCACGACGAGCTGGCGCGGTTCGTCGACGCGTTCAAGCCCGTGCTCGGCATATGCAACGGCTTCCAGGCCCTCGTCAAGAGCGGCTGGCTGCCCGGCCCTTCCGGCGACGGCGCGCGCGCCACGCTGACGCGCAACGCCTCGAACCGCTTCGAGTGCCGCTGGGTGTCGCTCCGGCCCGACCCGGCAAGCCCTTGCGTCTTTACCCGCGGTCTCGACGAGCTCGTTTACTGCCCCGTGGCCCACGGCGAGGGGCGCTTTGTGCCGGCCGATCCCGCCGCGCTGCGCCGGCTCCAGGAGTGCAAGCAAGTCGCACTCACCTACGCCGGCGCGGACGGCGGCGTCGCGCTCTATCCCGACAATCCCAACGGCTCTGTCGCAGGCATCGCCGGCATCTGCAACGAGCGCGGCAACGTCCTGGGCCTCATGCCCCATCCCGAGAACCACATCCATCCCGCCCAGCACCCACGCTGGACCCGCGGCGAGGCTGGCCACCTCGGCTTGCCCCTGTTCGTCCAGGGCATGCAGTACGCGCGAGAACTATAGGACACGGATTTGACGGATGACACGGATAAGAAGAAATCCGTACAATCCGTAAAATCCGTGTCCCAAGAAAAGGAGCAGACTATGGAGCTGGAGAGGTTCAAGCAGGCGATCCCGCAGGCGCTCACCGGTGTCGAGGTAGAGTGGCCCCACGAGCGGTCGCGGGGCAAGGTGCGCGATTCGTTTCTGCTGCCCGGCGGCCGGCGCCTGATCGTCACCACCGACCGTCTCTCGGCCTTTGACCAGGTGCTGGCCACGGTGCCCTTCAAGGGGCAGGTGCTCAACCAGCTCAGCGCCTTCTGGTTCGAGTGCACCGCCGGCCTGATCCCCAACCACCTGCTCAACGTCCCCGACCCCAACGTCAGCCTGGTGCACGACTGCGCCGCCCTGCCCGTCGAGGTCATTGTCCGCGGCTACATCAGCGGCACCACGCACACGGCGCTCTGGTACCGCTACTCCCTCGGCGAGCGGCATATCTATGGCTACGATCTACCGGAGGGCCTGGTCAAGAACCAGCAGCTTCCCGCGCCCATCATCACGCCCACCACCAAGGCCCGTGCCGGCGAGCACGACGAGCGCATCACCTGCGCCGAGGTCGTCGACCGTGGCCTGCTCGACGCGGACACCTGGGACCGCGTGCAGGCGGCGTCACTGGCGCTCTTTCGCCACGGACAGGAGGTCGTGCAGCGGGGCGGGCTGATACTGGTCGACACCAAGTACGAGTTCGGCCGCCGCCCCGACGGCACCCTGCTGCTCATCGACGAGGTCCACACGCCCGACAGCAGCCGCTTCTGGCTGGCCGAGAGCTATCCCCAGCGGCTGGCCGCGGGCCAGGAGCCCGAGAATTTCGACAAAGAGTTCCTGCGCCTCTGGTACGCCGAGCGCGGCTACCGGGGTGACGGCGATCCGCCGCCGCCGACCGAAGCGCTCATCGTCGACGTCGCCAGGCGCTACGTGGCGCTCTACGAAAAGCTCACCGGCCAGGCCTTTGTGCCTGCGCCCTACCCGGCCGAGTCGCGCATCGCCGCCGTCCTGCGCGACTGGCTGTAGGCGCATGCCGCCTGGAGATCAGGAGGGTTCGATGCTCGTAGTGATCGTCATCGGCTCGCCCGCCGACGAGCCGTTCGCC
>DATHUZ010000650.1:0-3946 GCA_035461725.1 Anaerolineae bacterium | reverse complement strand
TCACTCCCGACACGTCCCAGTCGTCAGGATCGGCCCAGTCCCACGCCAGGACATCGGCGACGGTTTTCGCGCCTGCCAACGGGTGGCTGGCGTACTCGGCGTAGGTGCTAAACTCGTTGGTCACATTGCGGCGATGGGTGCCCCAGGTGTCGACGAAGGTACCGTCAGGCAACTGGCGGGCACGGGTGCCGGCGTACTCGGGGGCGACCATGCGGCAGTCCACGCCGAGCAGGCGAAGGATCTCTTCCTCGTCGTCGGTGCCGAGGGCCGCGTGCAAGCGTGTCCAGACTTCTGGAACGGCCCAGAAGTCAAACGGCACGCGGTCGGGCGCCTCGTGAGCGAGCGCGTTTTCGACGCGCGCCCAGGGGGAGATGGTAGACGCCGCGGGCCGGCCATAGTGTGCCTCCAGGTAGGCACGCAGGGCCGCGGGGTCGGCAGAGATGGTAGTGAGATCGACGGTCATGTTGATCGCTTTCCAGGTGCGCGACGGACAACCACTGGTCTCGCCAGGGCGCACAGCATGAGCGGGTATGTCACTGCTTTTCGTACGGCTTGCCACCGGCGGCGGGCGGCCGTGCCCGGCCGACGACGCCGGCGACGACAATGATGGTGAGGATATAGGGCGTCATTTGCAGGAATTCGGGTGGGATGGGTTGGGTCATGAAGGGCAGGACAGGCTGAATGATCTGAACCTTGACCTGGAGCGCGTTGGCAAGGCCAAAGAGGAGCGCCGCGAGAAAGGCGCCGATCGGGTTCCAGTTGCCAAAGATCATGGCGGCCAGGGCGACGAACCCCTGTCCACGGGTCATGCCATCTTCGAACGTGCCGACGACGCCGAGAGAAAAGTAGGCGCCGCCAATGCCGGCGATCAGGCCGCTGAGGATGACGCTGATGTAGCGTGTGCGGATGACATTGACGCCGACGGTGTCGGCAGCGCGTGGGTGCTCACCACAGGCACGCATCCGCAGGCCCCAGGGTGTGGAAAAGAGCACGTATTGGACGACACCGAGCAAGATCAGCATGATCCAGACGGTGGGCTGGTTCTGAAAAAAGATCGGGCCGACGATCGGGATCTCGGACAGGACCGGGATGCTAACCAGCCCGAAGGAGCCGGGGTCGCTGAGGCCCGCAGGCTCGAGCAGGCGCAGGTTGAGAAAGCGGGTGGCGCCGGCAGCCAGGATGTTGATGACCGTGCCCGAGATGATCTGGTCAACCTTGTACTTGATGGACAGAACCGCGTGCAGGGCAGCCATGAGCGCGCCGACAAAGCTGGCGAGGAGTAGTCCCATCCATAGGCTGCCAAAGATGCTGGCAAAGGCGACGGCGGCAAACGCGCCGGTGAGCATCATGCCCTCAATGGCGATGTTAAAGATGCCCGCCCGTTCGCACAAGATGCCGGCCATGGCGCCGAGCGTCAAGGGTGTGGCCGCGAGCAGCATGCTCTGCACCATGCCCGGAAGGTTCATGCTGGTGCCGGCGGTGATCCACACCAGGAACGCAAACGCCGCGAGCATGGCCACGCTCCAGTTCATGACGGCGCGCAGCGACTGGACTTGGCGGAAGAGACGCAGACCGGCAACGAAAAAGCAAAAGCCGCCGATGACGAACAGCGTTGTACGAGACGGCAGGGTGAAGAGATTACCGAGGGTCTGATCGGTAAACACCGACTCGAATTCGGGCTGGGTGCCGGCACTTCCCAGGAGGATCAAGCCTGCCCCGACGACCAGCATGACGAGGGTACCCCACACATCCGCACGGCTGAGGCGCAGCGCGCCCGCGTTCACCATGGTTCTTGACTCTACCGTCACTGTCGACTCCTACGCGCCCCACCCACGCGTGAACACCGTGGCCTCGACATCCACATCAGAGGGAGCGCGGAAGCGGTAGAGGGCACGGATGATGGCAGGTGCGGCGATAAAGATAATCACCAGGGCCTGGACAATCTGGACGATCTCGGTCGGCACACCGGCGACGGACTGCATGCGAGCGGCGCCGGCACGTAGCATGCCGAACAAAAAGCTGGCGAGAACGACACCGAGAGGGTGGCTCTTGCCGAGGAGGGCGAGGGCGATAGAGTCAAAGCCGTAGCCGGCCTGGAAACCGAGCGCGATGTTGTGGGTGATGCCCAGTCCCTGGCTCGTGCCGCTCAGGCCGGCGAGTGCACCGCTGAGAAACATGGCGAGTACATAAGTGCGGCCGACACTCATCCCACCATAGCGTGCGGCGCTTGGGTTCGCGCCGACCGTCCGCAGCTCAAAGCCCCAGCGGGTGCGAAAGAGAAACCAACCAACGGCCACTGCCGCGACCAGAGCAAGGACAAAGCCCCAGTGAATGGTGACAGGGTGGTCAAGAAAGCGCGGCAGGAAGGCGCTTTCGGCGATATCCTGGGTGCGGCAGGTGCCCTGGGTGAACTCGAGCGGGCCGCATAACAGCCAGGCGCTGAGGCGGTACACGATATAGTTGAGCATGATGGTGGTGATGACTTCGTGGGCGCCGGTGCGCGCCTTGAGGACGCCGGCGATGCCGGCCCACAACCCACCCGCAACGGCACCCGCGGCAATGGCGAGCGGCAGGTGAATGTACGCCGGTAGATTGGTAAAGCTAAAGCCGACCACCACAGCCGCCAGCCAGCCAATGCCGATCTGCCCCTCCGCTCCGATGTTAAAGAGGCCGGCACGGAAGCCGAGCGCGACGGCAAGGCCGGCAAAGATGTAGGGCACCGACTGGACGATGGTGTCGCTCGGGCCGCGCAAGGCGCGCAGCAGCGGGCGAAGACCATCCTCACTGCCGGCGCTTTCGCGCACCGCCTCGAGGATGCCGCGTGGGTTACCCAATGCGCCTTCATAGAGCGCACCATAGGCACGGGCCAGGTTGGCAAAGGCGAGACGCACCGCGTCGCCGATCTGACCGTCGCCCAGCGCCTGCAGCACCTCCTGATCTGTGAGCATCAGGACGATGCCGCCAATCACGAGGGCAGTCAAGACCGCGAGGGCGGGGACGGCGAGCGCGCGCAACCGGGCAGCGAGCCACGTCTTGAGCCACGCCCAGCCACCCGAGGGGCCGGAGCCGCCTTTGGCAACCGCGACGAGGACGAGGACGACAAGCGCTGCCAGCAGGGTGAGTGGCCAGAGGCCGAGCATGAGCAAGAGGGCCAGGATCAGCCACTTTTTGAGTGCAATGACAAGGCCGAGAAAAACCAACAAGAGCCCGAGGCGCACCCAACGTGGTAGGCGGTCGAGGCGACTACGTGGGCCAGGTTGGGCCGTCTCTTTTCCTTCAGTCAACGGTCGGCTCCTTTGTCTGCGCTTACTGACTCGCGCTCTCTTCCGCGTGAGCTCCTGCCATGAGCAGGCCCAACTCCTCACGCGTCACCGTCGCGGCATCGACGGTGTCCACGATCTGGCCCTCATACATCACCGCGATCCGATCGGAAAGCGCCATGATTTCGTCAAGCTCGACCGATACCAGAAGCACAGCAGTGCCCTCGTCCCGCTTTTCAATCAGGCGGCGATGTATGTACTCGATCGAGCCAACGTCGAGGCCACGGGTAGGCTGCGCGGCGATGAGCAGCTTGATAGGGCGAGAAAACTCGCGCGCTACGATCACCTTTTGCTGATTGCCGCCCGACAGATTCTGCACCGGCAGGGTAACGCTCGGTGTGCGCACGTCAAACTCGTCGACGAGGCGCACGGCATAATCGCGCAGGGTTTTGTAGCGAATCTCGGGTCCACGCGAGAAGGGGGGCCGGTAGTAAGTAGAGAGCATCAGGTTGTCCTCGACAGGAAAAGTCAGGACCAACCCGTCCTCTTGTCGATCCTCGGGGATGTGTGCCACTCCCATCTCGGTCACGGCGCGCGGTGAGGCATTCGTCACGTCGCGGCCCAGAATACGAACCAGGCCGCCGGCGGCAGGACGCAAGCCGGTAATGACTTCGACCAGCTCGGTC
>DATHUZ010000649.1:0-2611 GCA_035461725.1 Anaerolineae bacterium | reverse complement strand
TCGAGGAGGAGGGCGCGCATCTCGGCCAGGGCGCCGCGCGTCAGCTCGCGCAGCTCGGCCAGGCGGCGCTCGCCCTCCTGGTGGTCCTTCGCCCAGATGCGCGGCAGTACCTCGGCGATGAGGCTGGACGAAAAGAGGGTCTGCGTCACGGCGTCGTGCAGGTCGCGGGCCAGGCGGTTGCGCTCGGCGGCAACGGCTGCCTCTTGTGCCTGGGTGCGCAGCCGCGCGTTTTCGATGGCCAGTGCCGCGTGATCGCCAAGCATCATGGCGAGCTGCACGTCCTCGTCGCTGAACGCCCTTGGCTCGGCAAAGTAAAAGCGCAGGCTGCCATACACCTCGTCCTGTCGAAAGACCGGTGCCGTCAGCACGCTGCGATAGTGTTTTCGCTCAGCCGCGATCCACGCACGCACCACATCGTCCACCAACTCATCCTCGATTCCCCCGGCAGGGCCTTCCGCCAACAGATCGGGCCGGATGACGGGCTGATGGGCAATGAGTGTGCGATCGCGCTCGCTGTAGTAGAGGCGGGTGGTGTGGCCGACCTCAAAATCAGGGTGCAGGTTGGAGCTTGCCACCGAAGTGACGGTCTCTGCCGCAAAGTCCACCTGCCGGATGAGCGCGGCCTCGGCACCCAGGAGGCGGCGCGACTGGGCGACGATAAAGTCGAGCACTTCGGACAGAGATCGATCGGAGTTGAGGACGTCAAGAATGTCGCGCAGGCTCTCGGCGACACGGCGTCGGCGTTCGCTCTCCTCGAACTGCTCCTGCTCGGCGTGATAGAGACGGGCGTTCTCGATGGCCACCGCAACCTGGTTGGCGAACGCGGCGACCAGGTAGGCATGCTGCTCTGTGAAAAATCCGACCTGGTCGTGATCGAGCGTCAACATACCAATGACGTCGTGCTTGACGGTCAGCGGCACGCCGAGCCACGATCGAACGTAGCCAAAGGTGGTGTCGATGTTGTCGCCGGCGCCCTGTTGAAAGAGGCGCGCCATGTGGGTGTCGGCGCGCACGTCGGGGATGCACAGGGGTGCACGCTGGTCGATCACCTCACGGTTCGCAGGCAGGTCGTCGAGTGCAAAGCGGAGTGCAAGCACTTCTTGCTGATCGATGGGGCCGCGGTAGGCGCGCACGGCGAGGCGATCGCCTACCAGCGTCAGGATCGACGCGCCGGTATAATCCACGACCGTCTTCAACTGATCGAGGATCAGCTCAAGCAGCGAGTCAATCTCCAGCCTTGAGTTGATGTCGTGCGTCACGTCGAGCAGGGTAGAGAGCTCACGGGTTCGCTCATCGACGCGCTGCTCGAGGTAGTGCTGAGCTGTGACGCGCTCGGTGATGTCGGTGATAAAACCCTCGATGGCAACCACGTCACCACGCGAGTCGCACACGCCCTGGCCCTGTTCCCACACCCATTTTTCGCCACCCGGCGTGATGATACGGTAGCTCAAGCGGAAGGGCCGGCGTTCTTCCAGGCCCGCCTGCACCTCGGTCCAGACCAGGTCCCTGTCATCAGGGTGAATCAGGTCGCCGTAGGAGAGATGGTGGTTGTCGATCAGGTCGGCGGCCGGATAGCCGGTGAGGGGCAAGCTGCCTTCGCTGACAAACTCCATCGTCCAGTGGGTGTCGTTGCGGCAGCGGTAGGCCATGCCCGGCAGGTTGCCGATCAAGGTGGACAGGCGGCGCTGGCTTTCCTCCAGGTTCGCCTCGGCAAGCTTGCGCTCGTGGATGTCGGTGTGAGAGCCGACGACGCGGGCGGGATGGCCGTCGGCGCGCAGGACGGCCTTACCGCGGGCGAGGATCCAGCGGTACTCGCCGTTCTTGTGGCGCAGGCGGTGCTCGAGGCTGTAGAGAGGGGTGTGGCCCGCGAAATGGCGCGCGATGGCGTCGACTGCCTGCTGTCGATCGTCGGGATGGATCAGTGCCTCCCACGACTCGAAGCGGTGGGGGATTTCCTGGTCGGTGTAGCCCAACATCGACTTCCAACGCGGTGAAAAATAGACCTCGCCTGTCTGGACGTCCCAGTCCCAGATCCCGTCGTTGATACCTTCCATTACCAGTGCCAGACGCTCTTCGCGCTCTTGCAGTGTCGCTACCGTCCGCTCAAGCTGCTGGTGTGCTTCGACGCGGTCGGTGGCGTCGATGGTGACGTTGAGAATGCCAGTGACCTCGTCTCCTTCAAATGTCGGTGCCAGGACGACGTCCCAGTAGCTGACGATGCCGACAGACTCGAGACGCATGCCTTCGAAGCGAAGGGTCTCGCCGGCCAGAACGCGCTCAAAAAGAGGCAGGACCGTCGACTCGGTGCCGGGCAAGAAGTCAAAGTAGTAGTCGCCAGGCCGGATGGGCACCGCGGAAGGCGCCGCGTAGAGGTCGGCATAGCTCGCCCAGGTTGGATTGTAGCGACGGATGCGGAAATCGCGATCAAAGATGGCAAGGCCCATAGGCATGCGGTCGAAAAGTGTCTCGAGCAGGCTGAGCCGCTTGCCCAGGGCGGGGTCGGGATCGAGAGCGACGACGGGCGCACTTTCGTTGGCAGCGGCGGGGAGGAGCTCAAAGAGGCAGTGGTCGGCACCGTGGGCCTGGCAGGTGCGCTCGACACAGACCACAT
>DATHUZ010000648.1:0-5045 GCA_035461725.1 Anaerolineae bacterium | reverse complement strand
GATCGAGCAGGTGCCCCCAGTTTACTCGGCGCTCAAACAGGACGGGCGCCCTCTGCACCGCCTTGCCCGCGAGGGGAGGGTCCGAGCCGAGGGAGACCCGGCAGCGACAGCCGGAGTGGTGGCGCTCAAAGCCAGGCCCGTGGAGATCGATGCGATCGAGATCCTCGACTGGACGGAGCCAGAGCTGGTGCTCGAGATCACCTGCTCGCCCGGCACCTACATTCGCTCGCTAGCACACGATCTCGGGCGTGGGCTGAACAGCAGCGCGCACCTCGGCGCCCTGGTGCGCTTGCAGAGCGGTCACTTGACGCTGAACGACGCGGTGAGCCTGGAACGACTGGAAGAGGCGTTTCGCGAGGGCGAGGAGGAACGCTATCTGCTGCCGATCGACGAGGCGGTGCTCGACTGGCCTGCCCTGATCTTGAACCGTGAGGAATCGCGGCGCCTGGTGCAGGGCGGCCGGGTGCCGGCGAGTGCACCGGCAGAGGAAGGCGGACGGGAGGGGGCGCTGGCGCGCGCGTATAGCCTCGACGGTGAGTTTCTGGCCGTCGTTGCCTACCGCCAGGCGAGCGGCGAGTGGCAGCCTCAAAAGGTGTTTGCGACAGCCGATGCAAGTGATTGACGATCTGGCACACGCCCGCCTGCAGGGCGAGACTATTTTGACGATCGGGGCTTTTGACGGTGTGCACCGCGGCCACCAGGCGCTGATCGCGAGCGTGATCGAACGGGCGCGCGCAACGGGGCGACAGGCGGCCCTGATGACGTTTCATCCCCACCCCGCGGTTGTGCTGGCGCCGGCACGTGCACCCAAGTACTTGACGACGCCGGGCGAAAAGATTGCCTTGCTGGAGGAACTGGGCCTCGACGTGGTTGTGCTACTGCCGTTCAACCACGACGTGGCAAACACGACGGCCCAGGATTTTATGAGGATGGTGTGGGAGCGCCTGGGACTGCGGGAGCTGTGGGTGGGTGCCGATTTTGCCCTGGGCCGCGGCAGGGAAGGGAACGTGGATCGCCTGCGCGAGCTGGGCCAGGAGATGGGCTACGAGGTGCACGTGATGCCGCCGGTCATCGAGGGGGGTGCGCCGATCTCGAGCACACGCATCCGCGCGCTGATTCAGCACGGAGAAGTGGACGAGGCGGCGCAGTTGCTCGGGCGCTATCCAAGTGTATCAGGCGAGGTGGTGTCGGGTGCGCGCCGCGGGCGGCAGTTCGGTTTTCCGACGGCGAACCTGGAGGTGCGCGACGAGCGCGCGGTGCCGGCGAACGGGGTGTATGCCGTGTTTGCTCTGCTCGGCGCCACGCGCTACCCGGCGGTGGCAAACGTGGGCGTGCGCCCCAGCTTTGACAACGGCGAGCGGACGGTAGAGACGTACATTTTCGACTTTGACCAGGAAATCTATGGCTGCGACCTGGTTGTCGAGTTTGTCGCGCGGCTGCGCGACGAGCGGCGGTTTCGCGAGATCGACGAGCTGATTGCCCAGATCGAGCGCGACAGCGAGCAGGCTCGTGAGATGCTGGCGGGGGAGGATGCCGACTCGGGCGTCCGCGTGGCGGGCATGCCGTGCCCATTCCGTTATTACGAGATTGAGCACACTGCCGACCGCGCCTTACAGGTGTGGGGTAAGGACCTGCCTGACCTGTTCGCGGGTGCGGCGCGGGGCATGTTCGCGCTGTTGAGCGACGTCAACGACGGCGGACTGGCGACCCGGTGGTATGACGTTACGCTCGAGGCGCTGGACCGGGAAACGCTGCTCGTCGACTGGCTCAATGAGCTTCTCTACCTGTCGGAGGTGGAGGGCGTGCTCTTTTTTGACTTTCGAATGTTGTGGGTGAACGACAAGTCGCTGCAGGCGCGCGTGGGTGGCGTGCCGGGTGAGCCCGACAAGACCCACATCAAGGCTACTACGTTTCATGACCTGGCGCTGGTGGCGGATGAGGCGGGGTGGTCGACGGTGATCACGTTTGACGTGTAGAGGGATATGGGATATTGGATATTCGGTATTGTGTGTCAGGCGTGTGCGATGATGCCTGAGCAGAGGTATTCAATATCTGTGAAGGGAGCGGGCAATGGTAAGTAAGGCGGATCTGGTGCGGGTGAGTGAGTACGTGTGGGAGATTCCGCAGAGCTACCGCGCGGACATGAGGGTGCCGGCGCGGATCTATGCAAATGAGGAGCTGCTGGACCAGGTGTTCCGAGACCAGAGCCTGGAACAGCTCGTGAATACGGCGGCACTGCCGGGGGTGGTGAAGCGCGTGCTGGTGATGCCAGACGCGCACCAGGGTTACGGCCCGCCGATCGGCGGGGTGGTGGCGACGCGCTACCCGGATGGGGTGATCTCGCCGGGGGCGGTGGGGTATGATATCAACTGCGGGGTGCGGTTGATGGCATCGGACCTGGTGGCAGAGGACGTGCGGGGTGAGGTGGACGCGCTGATCACGGCGCTGTTCAAGCACGTGCCGAGCGGCGTGGGCAAGGGCGGCGGCGCGCGCAAGGTGTCGGGGCGCGAGATGGACGAGGTGCTGGTCAAGGGTGCACGCTGGGCGGTGAAGGCGGGCTATGGCCGGCCGGAGGACCTGGAGCGATTGGAAGAGGGGGGCGCGATGGACGGCGCCGACCCGTCGGCGGTGAGTGGCAGGGCAAAGGAGCGGGGCGGGCCACAGCTCGGCACGCTCGGGTCGGGCAACCACTTTATCGAGATCCAGGAAGTGGACGAGATCTATGACGAGGAAGTGGCGCGCATCTTTGGGTTGTTCCAGGGGCAGTTGACGGTAGAGATCCACTCGGGCTCGCGCGGGCTGGGCCACGAGGTGTGCAGTGACTATGTGAAGAGTCTGCAGACGGCGGTGCAAAAGTACAATATTGTGCTGCCCGACAGGCAGCTCGTGTGCGCGCCGCTCGATTCGCCGGAAGGGAAGCGGTACTATGGGGCCATGGTGGGTGCCGCGAATTATGCGTGGGCGAACAGGCAGGCGATGGCAGGGCTGGCACGCCAGGCATTCGAAGAGGTGCTGGCGCGCAAGACGAACAAGTTCGACCTGCACACGGTGTACGACGTGTGCCATAATATCGCCAAGATCGAGGAGCACGTGGTCGACGGCAAGCGGATGAAGCTGTGTGTGCACCGCAAGGGGGCGACGCGGGCGTTTGGGCCGGGGCACCCAGCGGTGACGCCGGTGTACCGAGCGGTGGGGCAGCCGGTGTTGGTGCCGGGCGACATGGGCACGGCGTCGTACGTGCTGGTGGGCACGGAGGATGCGCTGGAGGAGTCGTTTGGCACCTCGGCGCATGGCGCAGGGCGGACGATGAGCCGGTCGGCGGCCAAGAAAAAGATCCACGGCGGCACGCTGCGCAAGGAGCTGGAGGAGCGCGGGATCACGGTGCGCACCGACAGCCTGGCGGGGCTGGCCGAGGAGGCGCCCGAGGCGTACAAGGATATCCACGCCGTGATCGAGGTGGTGGACGGCGCCGGCCTGGCACGCAAGGTGGCACGGATGAGGCCGCTGGCGGTGATGAAGGGGTAGAAGCGGGTATCGGGTATCAGGTATCGGGTACCGGGTATCGGGTACCGGGTGTCGGGCGGCGCCTGATACCTGGTACCCGATACCCGTTTATTGGGGTCTATGGTGCGGATCGAGGGCAAGCTGGTCGAGGGGACATTGGTGGTGCGGGACAACCGCTTCCTGGTGACGGTGGACGTGGAGGGCGAGCGGGTGTGGGCGCACCTGGCGGACAGGGGGCGGCTGACGGAGCTGCTCGTGCCGGGGCGCCGGCTGGTCCTGGTCGAGCGGCGGGCCATGCACAGAAAGACGGATTATGACGTCAGCCTGATCGAGTACAACGGGGTGTGGGTTTCGCTCGACACGCGGCTGCCGAACAAGCTGGTGGGCGAGGCGATCGAGGCGGGGGTGATTGGCCAGGTGACCGGCTATACGTCGGTGCGGCGCGAGGTGACGAAAGGGAAGAGCCGGTTCGATTTCTTGCTGGAAGCCGGGGGACGAGCACCCTGCCTGTTGGAGGTCAAGTCGGCGAGCCTGGTGATCGATGACGTCGCGTGCTTTCCGGACGCGGTGACGGCACGCGGGCGGCGACACGTGCTCGAGCTGGCCGACGCCGTGGCGGAGGGATACCGGGCTGTGGTGGTGTTTGTGGTGCAGAGGGCGGACGCGCGCGGGCTGCGTCCAGAGGACGAGACGGACCCCGAGTTTGGCGAGGCGCTGCGTGAGGCGGCGGCACGCGGGGTGGAGGTCTATGCTTATGGTTGTGACGTGGAGCCGGGCAGGGTAGAGATCGTGCGGCCGCTGCCGGTGCACCTGGCGCCAGCACACTGAGCAGCTCCCGACCGAGCGCGGAATTATTGATTCTTCTTTAATGTCCTCCCCTTGACTTTTGAAGAAAAAGAACATATAATTCACACATCTTGATGCCACAGCAGCAAGCGTTGTGCACGTTCAACGACGATTCTGCGCATCACCACATGAACAGACACCTGTCTGGCCCAACCTGTTCCCGGTGGTCGTGCCGTCGACAGGTGCGCTGCCGGTCCCGGGTGGCAAGCAGCCAGGCAAGAGCCGTGGCCCGGCGCCTCACAAACCGATCCGCGAAGGAGGATCAAGTTGGCACACAATTGGAAATCGTTGTTGGTTTGGCTCGTGCTATGCGTGCTGGTGTTGACAAGCACGACAGCCGGTGTTTCGAGTGCGGCTGTGTCGGGTGACGGGCGCCTGGGCAGAACAACGGCTCTGGCGCAAGGCCTGATGCTGGCTCAACCCCCGGATGATGGGACGGCACCGGACGACAACCTCGACGGGCCTGCCCCAGCACCGCAGGCGGCCCCCACCGATCTCGGCGGCACCCCGGCCGACAAGAACCTGGACGCTGCTGCCCCGCCGGTCCAGGCGCCGCCCACGAATGCGGTCGGAACCCCGCCCAACACCAACCCGGACGCGCCCCCAACGCCGTTAAGGCCGCCCGCGATGGATTTTGTCACGGACCCGGCCAGAGACAACACGGGGGGGGCTGCTCCGGAGCCGGCCGCGCCACC
>DATHUZ010000647.1:0-3725 GCA_035461725.1 Anaerolineae bacterium | reverse complement strand
GCTGCTGCCAGAAGATGCCAAGCATTACATGCACCACTATAACTTTCCTCCCTTCAGCACGGGCGAGTCGTGGCCGATGCGCGGCCAACGCCGGCGAGAGATCGGCCACGGCGCCCTGGCCGAAACGGCGCTGGTGGCAGTTGTCCCCACGGAGGAGCAGTTCCCATACACGCTGCGCGTCGTGTCGGAGGTGTTGTCGTCGAACGGATCGACGTCGATGGCGTCGGTATGCGGCAGCACGCTGGCGCTGATGGATGCGGGCGTGCCGATCAAGAGCCCGGTAGCGGGGATCGCCATGGGTTTGATCATGGACGACCCGGAGCATTACGTGGTGTTGAGCGATATCCAGGGGTTGGAAGACCACCTGGGCGATATGGACTTTAAAGTGGCCGGCACACGTGAGGGGATCACCGCGCTGCAGATGGATATCAAGGTGAAGGGCCTGAACTATGACGTGCTGTCGAAGGCGTTGAACCAGGCGCGGACGGGGCGGGTCTTTATCCTCGACCGGATGGCCGAGACGCTGGCAGAACCGCGCGAGCAAATGTCGCCCTATGCACCGAGGATCATGACGATCCAGGTGGACCCGGACAAGATCGGGAAAATCATCGGCCCCGGCGGCAAAACGATCCGCAAGATCCAGGAAGAAGCCGGCGTCGACATCGACATCGAGGACGACGGCACGGTGTACATTGCCGCCGTCGAAGGCCCGGCGATGGAGCGCGCGATCGAGATGATCGAGGCGCTGACGGAAGAGGCCAAGATCGGCCAGGTGTACGTCGGCAAGGTAGTGCGGACAGAGAGCTATGGGGCGTTCGTCGAGATCCTGCCGGGCGTCGACGGGATGGTGCACATCTCGCAGCTCGCCGACTATCGCGTGCCCTCTGTCGAGGACGTGGTGAAGGTGGGCGACGAGGTGATGGTGATGGTGATCGACGTCGACGACCAGGGCAAGATCAAGCTGTCGCGCCAGGCCGTGCTCGAGGGCTGGACGGCCGACGAAGCGCGCGAGCGTGACCGCAAGCCAACCGGTGGCGGCGGCGATCGTGGTGGACGGCGTGGTGGCGACCGCAGCAGTGGTGGTGACCGCCGCAGCGGGGGACGTCCACCGCGTGGGCGAAGCTAACAACCCGAGGCAACCGAAAGCGGGGTGCCGGGACACGTTCCGGGCACCCCGCCCTTCGCGCAGCATGGGCCGGTAGATGCTGCGCTGGAGGATGGGAGAGTAGACTGGCATGGGTGACGAGTTCAACAGCTTGCAGGAGCCGGCGGGTCCAGTTCCCGGACGCCGGCTCGTGCGCGTGGTGCGAGAGATCCTGGAGACGGTGCTGCCGGCGCTGCTCATCGCGCTCCTGATCAACGTTTTTGTGGGGCAGGCGACGCGCGTGGAAGGCCAGAGCATGGAGCCAAGCCTGCACAGTGACCAGCGACTGGTCGTCGAAAAGGTTTCGTACCGGTTTCACGGGCCGCAGCGGTTCGACGTAGTGGTGCTGCGCCTGCCTGGCCAGGGCGACGAGCTGCTGATCAAACGCGTCATCGGGCTGCCGGGCGAGACCGTCGAGTTTCGAGACGGTAGTGTGTACATCAATGGGAACCGGCTGGACGAGCCGTTCCTGGAGGACAATACGCGACCCGGGCGGCAGTCGCAGACGGTGGTGCCGCCGCTGCACGTGTACGTGATGGGCGACAACCGCGACCACTCGAACGACTCGCGGAGTTTTGGCCCTGTTCCGATCGAGAACATTGTGGGGCGCGCGTGGGTCTCCTACTGGCCACCAGAGGCTCTGGGAGTTGTGGAATAGCGTAACCGGGAAGAAGTAACAGGGAACAAGTGGCAGAGGGTTCTGTGTAGCATATTGCATCTGGTACGTGGTACTGGTCACTTGTACCTTGCTACTTGTCACTTTTTCCTATGACAGCACCTGAGTGGAGTCGTAGTACAAAGCGGGTCGTGGCGGCAGGGATCTCGGTCATCCTGCTGCTCGTGCTTTACCTCTTTCGCGCGCTGATCCCGCCCTTCGCCGTGGCCGTGCTGCTGGCGTACATCGTCAAGCCTATCGCCGACAGGGTGGAGCGACGCCTCGGATCGTCACGCACGATGTCGGTCCTCCTGGTGTACGTGGTCATTCTGGTGCTCATCGCCCTGGTGCCGGTGACAGTGGTGCCGATCGCCGTCGAGCGCGTTGCGCGCCTGTCGAGCGAGCTAGAGACGCTGAGCGACCAGATCATCGGCTTTTTGTCGCAGCCTGTCCACATCATGGATTACACCTTCGGCCTGGAGCAGGTGGTGGGCGACGTGGATACGGCACTCCAGAGTATCGTGCGCCCCTTTGCCAGCCAGACCGTCGGCTTTTTCATCAACCTGATCTCGAGCCTGCTGTGGGTGGTGTCCATCTTTATCATCTCCTTCTACCTCGTGCGCGATGCTGCGCGGCTGCGCGCGTTCCTCGATTCGATCGCGCCACCGGGCTACACCGAAGAGCTGCGCGGGCTGCGCGAAGAGATCAACCACGTGTGGAAGGCGTTCCTGAGAGGGCAGTTGGTGCTGGGGCTGGTGGTGGGGACGCTGGTATGGATCACGATGTCGATCGTGGGGCTGCCCAACGCGGGGTTGATGGCCCTGATCGCCGGCTTGCTCGAGATCGTGCCGACGTTCGGCCCCGTGCTGGCCACCGTCCCGGCGCTGATCACGGCTCTGCTGCAGGGATCGGTTTATCTACCGCTCAGCAACTTCTGGTTCGCGCTGCTGGTGCTGGGCATTTATATCATCATCCAGCAGACGGAAAACGCGTATCTCGTGCCGCGTATCATGGGGCGGCGCCTGCAGCTTCACCCCCTCGTGATATTCCTGGGGGTGCTGGCCGGGGGCCTGGTGGCCGGCGTGGTGGGCGTGCTGTTGGCCGCCCCGGTGCTCGGCACACTGCGGGTCCTTGCCCGCTACACATACGCCAAGCTGCTCGACCAGGAGCCGTTTCCCCAGGAATTCGTGGAGGATGGGGAGGTGTACCCGGGTGAGATCGACGCGATCCTGTTCGACCTGGACGGCACGCTGGTCGAGACAGACGACGATGCCGTCGACTGGCTCGCCCGCCGGTTGGCCCCGATGCGCCGGATCCTGCCGGGGCGGGATGCGGCGCGCAGCGCGCGGCGGGTGATCATGGCTTTCGAAGGGCCGAGCAATGGCCTGCTGACATTGTTCGACAAGGTGGGGCTGGACGACGGCGTGCTTGGCCTGGGCGACAGGGTGCGCAGCTTTCGTGGCATGTACACGCCGATCAACTTTCGACAGATCGACGGCGTGGCCGATGCGCTGCACGACCTGAGCCGGCGCTATCACCTGGCGATCGTGACGACGCGCAGCAGGGAACACGCCAGGGTGTTTGTCAAGCAGCTCAAGCTGGAAGGCGTGGTGCACGCGATCACGGGGCGGGAGGATACGTGGCGGCTGAAACCCCATCCCGGCCCGATCCTGCACACGGCCGAGCAGCTCGGCGTGCCGGTGCAGCGCTGCCTGGTGGTGGGCGACACGACGGTGGATATTCTGGCGGCGCGGGCGGCAGGCGCGCGGTCGGTAGGGGTGCTGTCGGGGTTTGGCGACGCGGCGGAGCTGGAGCGTGCCGGCGCGGACATGGTGGTAGATTCGGCGGCCGACCTGGCAAAGTGGATGTAGGGCCAGGGCGCACGGCTGAAGCCGTGACTACGAACGGGGCGAAAGGGAAGTTTAG
>DATHUZ010000646.1:0-16837 GCA_035461725.1 Anaerolineae bacterium | reverse complement strand
GCACCGACGACGGCGACAACACCCGTGCCCTCGACGTGCACATCGCCTATCTGCGCCGCGAGATCGAGCACGACCCGCACGATCCGAGGATCATTCTCACCGAACGAGGCGTCGGCTATCGCCTGGAGCCTCCCGGCGCTGTACTGCACTAAAACATTGGAGGAACCATGACCGACGACATCTATCGCCAGTTGGCACAGCGCCTCGACGCCATCCCGAATGGCTTTTCGCCCACCGAGAGTGGCGTCGAGCTTCGCCTCCTGGCCCGGATATTCGAGCCCCAGGAGGCAGCCGTGGCCGCGGTGATGGAGCTCCGCCTCGAGCCCGCATCCGCCATCGCCGCTCGTGCCGGCCTCGACCCACGCGACACCTATCGTCTGCTCAAGACGATGGCGCGCAAAGGCCAGGTGCGTGCCGGGCGCAAAGGCCACGAGCTCGGCTTTGCCCTGATGCCCTTTGTCGTCGGCATCTATGAGGAGCAGCTTCCACGCATGGACGCAGAGCTCGCTTCGCTCTTTGAGGCCTATTTTCTCGAGTCGGCCGGGTTTATGAGCCGCTACGAGCCTGCCGTGCACCGTGTCATCCCCGTCCAGGAGGCGATCCCTGCCGGCGTCGAGATCTATCCCTACGAGCAGGCATCAGCGCTCCTCGAGCAGGCACAGGCCTGGGGCGTGCGCGAGTGCATCTGCCGCCTGCAGCAAAAGCTGATCGGCAAAGGCTGCGACCGGCCCCTCGAGAGCTGCCTCGCCTTTGCCCCCGTTCCTGGCGCCTTTGACAACTCGGACGTCACCCGCGCCATCACCAAAGAGCAAGCACTCGACATCCTGCGTCAGGCGGCCGCCGCCGGCCTGATCCACTCCCCGGGCAACTATCGCGATGGCCACTTTTACATCTGCAACTGCTGCACCTGCTGCTGCGGCGTGCTGCGCGGCGTCGCCGAGTTCAGCCTGCCCACCGCCATCGCCAGGGCCGATTTTGTGGCCACGGCCGACCCGGCCCTCTGTGCCGGCTGCGGCGACTGCGTCGCCCGCTGCCAGTTCGGCGCGCTCGCCCTCGTCGACGACGTGTGTTGCGTCGACTCGGGCCGCTGCGTCGGCTGCGGCCAATGCGTCACCGTCTGCCCCTCCGGTGCGCTCGCACTCGCCCGCCGCCCTGCCGGGGAGATCGATCCACTCCCCGCCGACATGTTCGACTGGGCCAGCCGCCGCGCCCGCGCCCGCGGCCTCGCGTAGAAACCGGCACGCGATCCTTCACCACCAACGGCCAGCAACGCCTCACGCGTCACCTCTGACGCATCACGTGTCACGCATCACGTGCCACGCCTTTCTTACGATAGGAATCATCCATACATTGCCAGGCCGCCCTCCTGTGGTACAATCAACGCAGGAGGTGTGTCTATGATAACCATACGAAACAAGTCAGGCTACCGCTTGATCGCTCTGTTCGTGCTGGCCACGCTGGCGATCGCCGGCTGCCGGGTGCCCTCTTCCAACTTGCCCGACGACGGCCCGTCGATCGTCACTTCAGACGAGGCCTCACGTCACTTTGTGGACAAGATCGCGGCGGCCTCCGAGGCCGCCGCTCAAAGCGGAGAGCTGAGCGTCACCGTTACCCAGGAGGAAGCCAGCTCCTTTCTACAGGTCGCCGCCGATCTGGCCGCCGAGATGCAGTTGACCGAGGCGCAGAATCTGCGCGACCTCGATCTTGAGCAGGTGCGCCAGGCCGAAGGCCTGCCGCAGTGGCTGCGCGACATGGCCGACGAGGAGGCGCTGCCTGACGTGCGGCTGCCCGGCATCGAGCTGAACATCTCCATCGAGGACCCCGTCGTCTACTTTCGCGACGGTCAGCTCATCCTGCGCGGCACGGCCGAGGCACTGGAGCAGCGCCAGCCTCTGCGCCTCGTCTTTCGGCCCACGGTTCTGAACGGCGAGCTGATGCTCGACTATGTCGAGGGCCAGTTCGGCCCACTGCCCGTGCCCGAGCTGCTGATCGCACAGGCTCGAGAAGAGATCGAGTCCCTGCTACTCGATTCCAGGGAGTACGTCGAGATCACAGGCGTCGAGGTTGCCGAGGGTACCCTCACCCTTACCGGGCGCTACTTGCGCTGATTGGAGCAGGAAGGCTGGAAGGGCGCGCCTTGAACAAAGCGAAGGGCTCGCCAACCTTCCAGCCTTCCAATCCCCCAGACCGGTGTTCCGGCACCGGCACTGTGCGTGCATAAAAAGTGACAGGCCGGGCCGCCCTGTGCTATAATGGGCCCGAGCTTGAAGCGATCGAACCTATGTGATGATACGACGACCCTGGATTAGGGATGCCTTATTCGGCGGGCTGGCCGGATTGCTCGCCCTGTTCAGCCTGTACCTCATCTCTCTTTACAACTACCTCCTCTTTCACACCCTCGTCGAGCTATTCAGCATCGTCGTCGCGGCGGCCATCTTTGTCATCGTCTGGAACACGCGCCACCTGCTCGACAACGGCTATCTTCTGTTCCTCGGCATCAGCTTTTTGTTCGTCGCCCTGCTCGACGGCCTGCACACGCTGGCCTACGACGGCATGGGCGTCTTTCCCACTTCAGGGGCCAATCTGCCCACACAGCTCTGGGTGGCCAGCCGCTACCTGCAAGGCACTGCTTTTCTCGCGGCGCCTATCTTTCTCACGCGCAAGCCTCGGGGCAAGTGGATTCTGGCCGGCGGGGTCGCAATCGTCTTCCTCACCCTTGTGTCGATTTTCGTCTGGCCCATCTTTCCCCAGGCCTTCGTCGACGGGCAGGGCCTGACCCCCTTCAAGATCATCAGCGAATACGTGATCTCCGGCATGCTGCTGCTCGGTGGCTTTCTCGTGTGGCAGCGCCGCAGAGCGTTCGACCCTGCCGTGTGGCGCTTGCTCGTCGCCGCCGTTGTTTTCAACGTAGGCGCCGAGCTCGCGTTCACCTCCTACGTTGGCGTCTACGATCTGTCGAACTTGCTCGGCCACATGTCCAAGGTGCTTGCCTTCTTTTGCATCTACAAGGCAGTCGTCGAGACCGGCCTGGTCAGGCCCTACAGCCTATTGTTCCGCGAGCTCAAGCGCAGTGAAGCGGTTGTGCGCGAGGAGCACGATCTCGTGTCGGCCATTCTCGAGGTCGCCGGGGCGCTGGTGGTCGTCCTGGATGCGCAGGGACGCATCGCGCGCTTCAACCGCACCAGCGAAGAGACCACGGGCTATCGCGCCCAGGAGGTGGTCGGGATGCACGTGTGGGACATCTTTGTGGTTCCTGGGGAGATCGACCAGGTCAAGGCGACATTTGATCAGTTAGTGGCGGGCAACTTCCCGAACCGTTTCGAAAACTTCTGGCTCACCCGAGACAGGCAGCGCCGGCTCATCGCCTGGTCCAACACGGTGATCCTCGACGAGGCGGGTGCCGTGGCCTATGTCGTCGCCACCGGCATCGACATCACCGAGCGCAGGCAAAGAGAGGAACAGCTCCGGGCCCGCAACGAAGAGCTCGACGCCTTTGCCCACACGGTCGCCCACGACTTGAAGAACCCCTTGCAGCTCATCGCCGGCTCGGCCGAGCTCCTGGCAGAGACCGATCTCGACCTCGCGCCCGAGGACGTGGCTGCCCTCGTCGACAAGATCAAGCGCACCAGCCACAAGATGGACAGCATCATCCACGAGCTGCTCCTGCTCGCCAGTGTGCACAAGGCCGACGTCCGGCCGCAGCCGCTCGACACCGCCGGCCTCGGGGCCGGCGCGATGCAACGCCTAGGCAGCCTGATCGAGGAATACCAGGCCGAGATCGTGGTGCCCGACGCCTGGCCGCCCGCTCTCGGCCACGGTCCATGGGTCGAAGAGGTGTGGGCCAACTATCTCAGCAACGCCATCAAGTATGGCGGCCGGCCACCCTACATCGAGCTGGGTGCGCAGCAGCGCAACGGCGTCGTCCGCTTTTGGGTGCGCGATAACGGCCCCGGCATAGATCCGGAGGCCCGCTCACAGCTCTTTGTGCCCTTTACCCAGCTTTCTCAGGTCCGAGCCCGGGGCCACGGCCTGGGCCTGTCCATCGCCCGCCGCATCGTCGAGAGGTTGGGCGGCGGGGTGGGCGTCGAGCCAGGGCAGCCCGGCGACCAGGGCACCACCTTCTACTTCACCCTGCCCGCCGCGCCCAGGAGCGCTGACCGGTAATCGCCAACCGCGCAAAAGCAGCCATGCTCACGCCGGACCACAGTCCATACCCATCAAGCTATGTATCGACGGCCTGCGAGCGATGGAGGCCCGAGCTTGCTCGGGGTGGCTCACGCAGGAACATCGCCTCCCGAGCAAGATCCGTCCTCAACGTTCATGCACACACACGTCGCCATCCTCGTCTTGGATTGACCCGTATGGACCACAGTCCGACGACGCGTCGAGCGCACGCTCTCGGGTTCGATTGTCGACTGCGGTCAAGGAGTGGCCCCGCCAGCCACCCAGGCCCGCACCTGCGACGGCGTGAACGGCTCGCTCAGCAGCCGCCGGAAATTCTCCACCGCGTCCGCCCCCTCCAGCAGCGGTGCAATCAGCTCCTTGCCCAGCGCATAGTTGAACACATACGACCGGAAGAGTGGGTTCTGCACAAAGCTCAGCGACTTGGCCGCCTCCTGCGGCGTGCGCAGCGCCCACTTTTCCAGGTACGCCTGCACGTCTTCCGCCGACCACCCGTCGCGGTGCAGCAGCAGCGCCGCGTTCCCACTCACGCCGCGCAGCCCTTCCGACGCCCGGTGTATTGCCACCTGCCGCGCCACCTCGCTCGCCGGCAGCCCCGCCAGCGGGTAGAGCTCGTCGTGCAAAAAAGCCTCCAGCTCGTCATCGGGCAAGACCATCTGCCGCGCGCTGTCGGCAATCCCCTCCGACAGCACGCATTCCGGCGCTAACAGGAGCTGCACCCCGTGTTCGCCGCGCCCCTCGTCCCGGTACAGCCGCTGCTCCTTGATCGCGTGCTCCGTGTGGTGTCCCGCGTACGCCTCGTGCGCCATCAGCGGCACCGCGCTGTCTACCCGCACCGGCAGGTCGGTATTCACCTCGATGCGCGACCGGTAATCCCCCAGGTACCAGTTGTATGCCGACCACGGCTGGTTCTTGACCAGCTCCAGCGTCAGCTCCTCGCCCTCCGGCAGATCGAACAACGCCAGCGTCCGCCGCCGCGTCTCGTCGCGCGCCCGCTCGAACACCGGCATCACCCGCTCCTCGGCCAGCTCCAGCCCCTTCCGCCACGCCGCCATCCGCTCCACCAGCGCCCCGTCCCCCGGGACAAGCGCATCCAGCTCTGCGTGCGCCGCCTCGAACACAGCCTCGTCCACCATCTCGGGGATGATGTCAAAATAGTGTCGCACCTCTTCCATAAAATCGAGCCGCTCACCGGCCAGGCTGCCGGCCACCGCCGCCATCGCCCCTACCTGCCGCTCCAGGAAATCGCGCCGCTGCGCGTCCGTCACCCCGCCCGCCACCTGGCGCAGCAGCGCCTCCCCATCCTCCACCAGCGCCTCCAGCGCCCGCGGCTCCCCTTTATCCACCTCGCGCCGCAGCTCCGCCGGCCCAAAGTACGCATCCACAAACCCCTCAAAATGCCGCTCGATCCCCAATGCCAACCGCAAATACGCCCTTCCTATCTCATCCATCTCCCCCCCCTCGATGAGCAGCAAGCAGCAAGCAGCAAGCAGCAACTGACAGCTTGCCACTTGCTGCTTGCTGCTTGCTACTTGCCGCTAATTCCTTTCGTCCTCATCATCTCTTCCGACTGCCGGTACGCCAGCCCCACCTCCCACGCAAAGTGGGTCTCCAGCGTCTCGACCGGGTACACCTCCAGCATCGCCTCCCACCACGTCAGGCCGTCGGTGCGCTCATAGTGCCAATACTCGGTGCCGTTGCTGTGCACGTGCCAGTCGTAATCGCCCTCGAGTGCGTACGTAGCGATCCGCTCCCAGCCGTGGCGTTTGGCCATGTCCGTCACGTCCACGTAATACCCTTCCGGCACCGGCAGCCGTTTGCCGCCCGCCCTGTACGCTTCCGGCTCTGCCGACTCGACGATTTGCCACCAGAACAGCCACGGCTGCTCCTTCAGCGGCTCCCCCTGGCTGCCATCCTGGCGCGCCGTCCTCAGGTAGAGCCGCCAATAAATGCTCCCGCCCAGGTCCTCGCGCACCTTCACGAGCTGATCCCGTCCGTCCACTTTGAGCTCGAGCTCCAGGTCGAGCGCCCGCCCCGTCTTGTGCCAGCTCAGGTAGGCGTAATCGTGCGCGAATAACTGCTTGCTGCTCACCGCGTCGACGTTGCGCCACGAGCCCTTGGTCTGCCCGAGAAAGTCCCAGCCGCTCGCCGCCAGCACGTCACGCTGCCACGCCACCAGCGACGGCGCTACCCGCTCGTTCACGAGCACCGCCTCGCGATTAAAGCTCACCACCACCTCGGGCACCGGCACCACTGCGGCGAGCGTGCCGGGTGCCAGCGTGGGCATCGGCGTGGGCGCGGCGGACAAGGGCGGCAGGCGGTCCGCCAGCCCGTCCAGTCCCACTACCTGCGCCGGCGCCGGTGCCGGGCGCCGGTCGTCCCAGTCGGCATCCGTCAGCCGTTTCGCCCCTGCCGCCCAGCCCGCGTCCGCTCGAAACAGGTGATAATCTCCCGGCCTGTAGGGATCGTACGCCTCGAACACGGCCCCGGGCTCGTACGTCGCCCACACCGGCCTTCCGGCTGCATCCCACGCCGGATCGACGTCGGGCCACGGGTTCTCTGTCAGGCGCTCCACCTCCCCGCTCTCCACCGCCAGCAGGTACACCTCGGCGTTCCTATTCCCCGTCCCGGCATCCACGTCGCGCCACGACACAAACGCCAATGCCCCGCCGCTCGGCACCGTGCCATCCGGCGCCCACGCCGGGTCCTCGTCGTCCGCCGGGTGCTGCGTCAGGTTCCGTGCCTCTCCCCCGCCCGCCGGCACCAGGTATACTTCCTTGTTGCCGTCGCGCCACGATGTGAACGCGATTGCGCTCCCATCCGGATGCCACGCCGGCCCGTAATCCCCGGCCGGGTTGTCCGTCAGCCGACGTGGCGCGCCGCCCGCCGCGTCGACCACGTAAATCTCCAGGTTGCCGTCGCGATAGCTCTCGAATGCCACCTCGCGCCCATCGGGGCTCCACGCCGGCGCGCCATCGTAGGCCGGGTCGTCGGTCAGGCGTGTTACCATGCCCGTCGACAGGTCGAGCACGTACAGATCCCAGTTGCCATCGCGCTTGGAAGCAAAGGCAATCGCCCCGCCGTCGGGCCGCCAGGCGGGCGACTTGTCGTCCGCGGGGTGCCGCGTCAGGTTGGTGAGGCCGTTGGTTGTGGTGTCGAGCACATAGATCTCGCCGTTTCCGTCGCGATAGCTCTCGAACGCGACCAGCCCTGTGCCCGGCAGGGCCGTCGCCGTGGGGGTAGCTGTCGCTGTGGGCGGCGGCGTCGCGGTATCGGTGGGCCGCGGCGCCACGGTAAAGGTTGGCCAAGCCGTCGGCAGCGTGGGCAACGTGGCCGTGGCGGATGCCGCCGGCGGCTCTGTCTGCAGCACCGCCGGGAGGGGTGTGGCTGCCTGGAAGACTGGGGTAGGCGACCGCTCGTTCACAGCCGGTCCTTCAAAAAGCGCGATCAGCCGCCTGCCGCCGCCGGCGACGACCAGGATCAGCAGCAGTGCGGCAGGAATCACCAGCCCTGCCACCAGGTAGGGGCAGCTGAACAGGCTGGCAATTCGCTTTCGCCCGCGCCCCGCCGGCTCGTCCTCGCCCGCTACACCATGTGGCGAGCGTCGTTTGTTTGATATCATGCTGCGCAAACCATGCGCCCGAGACCTCCGCGGACTCATTCCTGCAGCCTGTCGCCCACCCAACCGCGGCTGTCAGGCTACCGTCTACCGGCCGCGCTCCCTTGCGCCGCCTCCCCTTGCTCCTGCCGCTTTTCCCCCTCGCTCGCTGCGTGCCACCCGCTACTTACCACTCGCCCCTATTCGTACCGCTCCTTGATCGCCCGCTCCATCTGCCGCTTCGAGTCGCGCTCGGCGATGCTCTGCCGCTTGTCGTACATCTTTTTGCCGCGCGCCAGTGCGATCTCGATCTTGGCTTTACCATCCTTCAGGTAGAGCTGCGTCGGAACCACCGTGTACCCCTTCTGCTGCGCCTGGCCTGCCAGCCTGTCGATCTCGCGCCGGTTCAGCAGCAGCTTGCGTCGCCGCCGCGGCTCGTGGTTCTCGCGCCCCGCCTGGTCGTAGGGGGCGATGTGCACGTCCACCAGCCACGCCTCGCCCCGCTCGAAACTCACGTACCCCTGCTGCAGGCTCACTCTCCCGGCACGGATCGACTTGATCTCACTCCCCTTTAGCACCAGGCCCGCCTCGAACGTATCGTGAAACTCGTACTCGTGTCGCGCCTTCCGGTTCGTGGCAATCACCTTGATGCTCATCGCCCTACTGCCCCTCTAGCAGGTATTCCACCGCGCGATCGAGCTGTGGATCCAGCTCTGCTTCGAAATCCTCTTCTGTCAGCTCCACCACCACGTCGGGCGCCAGCCCTTCACCATGGATCGCCCGGTCGTTCGGCGTGAACCAGCGCGCCACCGTCACCCGCAGCTCCGCACCGTTGCTCAGCTCGTGGGGCCACTGCACCGACCCCTTGCCAAACGTCTGCTCGCCGATCAGCACCGCCCGTCCCAGATCCTGCAGTGCGCCCGCCACGATCTCGGACGCACTCGCCGAGCCGCCGTCCACCAGCACCACCATCTGCACATCGGTCGTCACCGGCCGGTTCGGCGTCGTATACGGGCGCTCTGTCCCATCCTTGAAACGCTCGATCAGCGCCAGCGAGTCGCGCGGCACAAACAGTCCCGTCGTCAGCACGGCCTCGTTCAGCCAGCCGCCCGGGTTCCCGCGTAGATCCAGCACCAGCCCTGTCGGGTTCTGCTCCAGCATCTCTTCAATCGCATCCGCCAGCTTCACACTCGCGTCAGAGCTGAACTCGAGCAACTGCGCGTAGGCGATCCCATCTTCCCGCATCTCGTACTCTACCACGGGGACGTCAATGCTCGCGCGCACCATCTCGACCTCGAACGGCTCCTCCCCCTCGCGGATCACCAGCAGGTGAACCGTCGTCCCCGCCGGCCCCCGGATCAGGCCGATCGCCTCGTAGACGTTCATGTTCTCGATCACGACGTCATCCACCTCGAGCACAATGTCGCCCCGCCGCAGCCCTGCCTCCTCGGCCGGCTGACCCTTGAACGTGCTGACGATCGTCAGGCGCCCCTCGTCCATGGTGACGTACGCCCCAATCCCCTCGAACGACCCTGTGTCGTCCTCCCGGTTGATCGCTGCTGCGTCCGGCTCGATAAATGCGGTGAACGGATCTCCGAGCGTGTTCACCGCGCCACGAATCGCACCGTACACCACCTCCTCTTCGGTGGGCAGATCGCCATAATAATCGCGCTGGATCAGCTCCCACGCTTCCCAGAAGAGATCGAAGGCCACCCCCGTGTCTGACGGGATCGGGATCGTAGGTCCCGGCTCGGGCGACATCTCCGGGTCGGGCACGTCCGGCTCCGGCAAGTCGGCGGTCACCGCGCCGGTCGGCACCTCCACCGGCGCCGGGGTCGCCTCCACCTCTGCCACCTCCGGTGCCTGTGTCACCGGGTTGTCGGCGGCGATCACGGCGTGCGTCAAAAACCCTGTCGCGAACCCCAGCCCCCCCATGAGGATCGCGACGATCAGCGCGGTCAAGGCAATCTTGCATCCACTCGATTCAGACATCCCCTGGCTCCATTTCTGAAATGGTTACACAGAGATGCACAACGAGATGCAGAGATACGGAGGGTAGGAGTTCACCTCTGTGTCCCCATCTCTGTGTATCTCCATTGTCTCTGTGAGTCTCTCTGTTCCTACTCCTCACGCAGATGTTCGACGGCCCTCTCCAACTGCGTATCGCGCCCCTGGCTGCGGTCCTCTTCGCTGATCCCCACCACCACGTCGGGCACCAGCCCCTGCCCGGTGAGCTGCCTCCTGTCGGGCGTCAGCCACTCGGCGTACGTAATATGCACCGACGAGCCATCGCTCAGGTCGAACACCGACTGCACCGACCCTTTGCCATACGTCTGCTCGCCGACGAGCACTGCACGGTCGCGATCCTGCAGCGCCCCTGCCACGATCTCGGACGCGCTTGCCGTGCCGCCGTCGACCAGGATGACCATCGGCAGGTCGGGCAGCACCCCGTTCCCATCGGCCGTGTACACCTGTTCCTTGTTGCCGCGCTCCACCTGGTAGAGGACAACGCCGCCGTCGAGGAACTCGCTCGTGACGTCGATCGACGCGTCGAGCAGCCCACCCCCGTTGCCACGCAGGTCGAGCACCAGCCGGCTCATCCCCTGCTCCTCGAGGTCGGCGAGTGCCTCGCGCAGCTCCCTGTCCGTCCGGTCGCTGAAAATCGTGATCCGCACGTACCCCACGCCCGCCGCATCCTCGAGCATCCGCCATTCCACCGAAGGGCTCGGGATCTCTTGCCGGACGATCGCGAGCACCAGTGGCTCGGCCTGGCCCTCACGCCCGAGCGCCACCGTCACCGTCGTTCCCACCTCGCCACGCAGCAGGCTCACCACCTCGTCCACGCCCATCGTGGTCGTGATCGGCCTGCCGTCCACCTCCAGCAGCCGGTCACCCTGCTGCACACCGGCCTGCTCGGCCGGCAGATCGGGCATCGGGTCGAGGCTGTAGCCGCCATCCTCTTCCTGCACCACGTAGGCGCCGATCCCACCAAAGCGCCCGCTCAGGTCTTCTCGCTCGCGCTGCCGCGGCTGGGGCTCCAGGAACGTGGTATGTGGGTCGTCGAGGGTGGTCAGCGCGCCGCGGATCGCACCCCACGCCACGCGCTGCATGTCGGGCAGCTCGCCCAAAAAGTTACCCTCGACCAGGTGCCACGCCTCCCAGAACACTCCAAACCCGCCCTCCTCTGCCTCCGTCGGCTCGGCATCGCGCAGCAGCAGCCAGGTAGCGCCCACCCCGGCCGCGAACGCACCGATTACCAGGGCCGTGACCAAACCTGCCATCAGCATCAACTGTGTTGCGTTTCGTGATCGCATCTTGACGTGCACTTGACCTCATACTCTGTCTGGACAACACCGCGATTATACTGTAAAACGACTTTGAAAGCAAGGGTAGATGTCGTTTTTGACGAATGCCGCCTTCTGAACTAGAATAGGGCGATTTACATCCGTACTGTATTCTGTAGTTGACGGGAGATCTATTATGAAAGACCGTGTCACACTGGCATCCCAGCCCAGGCAAACCCTGGGAAAAAAAGTCAAGCGCCTGCGTGCCGAAGGATGGATTCCCGGCGTGCTCTATGGCCGCGACGTAGAGTCGACAAACATCAAGTTGCAAGAGCGTGAGCTGTCGAAGGTGCTCCAGGAAGCAGGAGCAACCGCCCTCATCGACCTGCACATCGAGGGAGAGAGCGATCCCCGCACCGTGCTCGCCCGTGAGATCCAGCGCGACATCCTCACCAGCCGCCTGCGCCACGTCGATTTTTTCCAGGTGCGCCTCGACGAGAAGGTTCGCACCTCGCCCGCGCTGAACATCGTCGGCACGTCACCCATCGTCGAAGATGGCGGCGCCGTCCTGGTTCAGGTGCTCACCCACATCGATGTGGAGTGCTTGCCCGGCGACCTGATCGACTCGATCGATGTCGACATTTCGTCGCTCCAGACGCTGGCCGACAGCGTCACCGTCGCCGATCTGCCCGTGCCGCCCGGCGTCACGATCATGGCCGACCCGACCGACGTGGTCGCCAGTGTCGTCGCCCCGCGCGCCGCCATCGAGGAAGAGATCGAAGAGGGCCTCGAGGCCGATCTCGAAGCGATGGAGCCTGGCGGAGCCGAGGACGAAGAAGAAGACGAAGACTAGTCCCTGCCGGAACTCACAGAGGATCACGCTGGGGCCAGTTCCGTCGTGATCCTCTTTCTTTTTCGCCTTTTGGCCGCCCCGGAGGCCCGAGCTTGCTCGGGGCAGGCCACTCCGGAGGCCCGAGCTTGCTCGGGTAAAGCTTCCTTACTCTCTCGGGAGGTGTCTTGGACGTCATCGTCGCCATCACAGGCGCATCAGGTGTGACCATCGGCGTGCGGCTGCTGCACGTGCTCGCCGCGCGCGACGGCGTGCGCGTCCACCTCGTCGTCTCTGACGCCGCCCGCGCCGTCATCGCGCAGGAAATCGAGACGGACCTCGCCCTGCCCTGCACTTGGCAGTGGCCGGCCAACGACCTGGCCGCACCCATCGCCAGCTCCTCACGCGCCCCATCGGCCATGGTCGTCGCCCCCTGCTCGATGAAAACCCTGTCGGCCATCGCCCACGGCTACAGCGCCGACCTCATCTCGCGCGCCGCCGAGATCATGCTCCGCCTGAGCCGCCCGCTCGTCCTGCTGCCGCGCGAGACACCCCTGTCGCTGCCCGCCATCGAGAACATGCGCCTCGCCCGCCTCGCCGGCGCCATCATCCTGCCCCCCGTCGTCGCCTACTACCCACGCCCACGCACCATCGACGACGTCACCGACTTTATCGTCGGCAAGGTCCTCGACACCCTCAACCTCGACCACGATCTCTACCAACGCTGGGGAGACATCCCATGAACCTGAGACACTTTCTCACCTGGGCCCGATCACAAACCGCCCTCCACACCATCGACGTCCCCGTCGACCCGCACCTCGAGATGGCGCGCGTCATCCACGCCGCTGGCGAGCGCCTCCTCCTCTTCACCAACCCACAGCACCCCGGCTGGCAGGTGGCCGCCAACCTCTGCGCCCGCCGCGAGCATTTCGCGTGGGCGCTCGACACCGATCTCGCCGGCATCGTGCCCCGCCTCGTGTCCGCACTGGCGCAGCCGGTACCGCCGCCCCTCGTCGACACACCGCCCTGTCAGCAGGTCGTCGACCACGCGCCCGACCTCGACACCCTGCCGCTGCTCAAGCACCTGCCCGGCGACGGCGGCCCCTACGTCACCGCCGCGGTCGCCATCATCCGCGACCCCGACCATGGCCGCAACGCCAGTTTTCACCGCCTGATGCAGATCGGCCCCCGCTCGTTCACCGCCCGCCTCGTCGAGGGCCGCGGCACCCACACCGCCTGGCAAAAAGCCGTCGCCGCCGGCCGCGACCTCGAGATCGCCATCTGCCTCGGCGTCCCGGTCCACGTGCTGCTCGCCGCCGCCCTGAGCCCCGCCATGGACGTCGACGAGCTGGCCATTGCCCACGCCCTCGCGCCCACGCCCGTCGCCCGCTGCCTGGCCGTCGACCTCGAGGTGCCGGCCGAGTGCGAGGCCGTGCTCGAGGGGCGCATCACCCCGCGCCTGGTGCCCGAGGGCCCCTTCATCGACCTGACCGAGACGTGGGACATCGTGCGCCAGCAGCCCCTGATCGAGATCGACGCCCTCACCCACCGCGCCGCGCCGGTCTACCACGCGCTGCTGCCCGGCGGCCCCGAGCACAAGCTGCTGATGGGCCTGCCCCGCGAGCCGACCATCTACCAGGCCGTGTCAGAGGTGGCCGACTGCCGCGCCGTGAGCATCACGCCCGGCGGTATGAGCTGGCTGCACGCCGTGGTCCAGATCAAATCCCACGGCCCCGACGACGCGCGCCGCGCCATCGACGCCGCCTTTCGCGGCCACAGCTCGCTCAAGCACGTCGTGGTCGTCGACGACGACGTCAGCCCCTTCGACCCCGCCGCCGTCGAGTGGGCCATTGCCACCCGCTTCCAGGCCGACCGCGACCTGGTCATCCTGCCCGACCGGCCCAGCAGCAGCCTCGACCCCTCGGCCAAGCTCGTGCCCGGCCAGAAGGCCCGCTCGGCCAAGATGGGCCTCGACGCCACGATCCCGTGGACCGATCCCACCGGCCGGCCCCTGGCCGCCGGCGAGCGCGCCGCGTTTCAGAAGGTGCGCTACGAGCCGGTGGCGGTAGAGAACTATGGCCTCGACTGACCTCCACCTCACCGCGGAAGAGCGGGCCATGCTCGCCGGCGAGGCGGGCCCCGGCGCGCAAAAGGCGATCGAGATCGTCGTCGCCCTGGGGCGGATCTATGGCGCCGCCGACCTCGTGCCCGTCGCCAGCGTCCAGGTGTCGGGGGTCAGCTACAAGAACCTGGGCGACGCCGGGCTGGAATTTCTGCAAGCGTGGGCCGCCCAGGGCGCGCAGGCGCGCGTGCCCGCCACGCTCAACCCCGCCGGTATGGACCTGGCCGCCTGGGCCGAGCTCGGCTTCTCGCCCGAGTTCGCCCGCCGCCAGCAGGCCGTCGTCGCCGCCTACGAGGCGCTCGGCGTGCTGCCCACCTGCACGTGCGCCCCCTACCTGATCGGCCACGAGCCGGCGTTCGGCCAGCACATTGCCTGGGCCGAATCATCCGCCGTCAGCTTTGCCAACAGCGTCCTCGGCGCCCGCACCAACCGCGAGGGCGGCCCCAGCGCCCTGGCCGCCGCGGTCGCCGGCCGCACCGCGCGCTATGGCTTTCACCTCGACGCCCACCGCCAGCCTACCCTGCTCGTCGACGTCCGCTGCCCGGTCCGCTCCGAGGCCGACCTCGGCGCCCTCGGCTACCTGGTCGGCCGCCACGCCCGCACCGGCGTGCCCTACTTCCGCGCCCTCGATCCGACCGGGTGGTCAAGACCTTTGGGGTTTTCTGGCCCCTTACAAGCTCTGTCCACAGACGTGAGCGCAGAACCGGACCAGGCGCTCAGCCCGGTGCAAGAAACCCCAAAGGTCTACGCCCACGTTGCCGACGGCCTCCGCACCCTCGGCGCCGCCATGGCTGCCGCCGGCGCCGTCGCCCTCTACCACGTCGAGGGCCTGACGCCCGAGGCCCGCTCCGGCGCCGTCACCCCGCCCGCCGTCGAGCCCTTCATCGTCGACGACCTCGCCCCCGGCTACGCCGCCCTCAACGGCCCCGCCACCGAGATCGACCTGGTCAGCCTCGGCTGCCCCCACGCCTCCCTGGCCGAGATCGAGACCATGGCCACCTACCTCGACGGCCGCCGCGTGCGCGCCGCCCTCTGGATCACCACGGCCCGTGCCATCCGCGACGCCGCTGCCGGTGCTGGCCTCGTCGCGCGCATCGAGGCCGCCGGCGGCCGCGTGGTCGCCGACACGTGCATGGTCGTCGCCCCCGTGGCCGACCTCGGCTTCCGGTCCCTCGCCACCAACTCGGCCAAGATGGCCTTTTACACGCCATCGCACAGCGGTCTCACCGTCCGCTTTGGCGCCATGGCGGAGTGCCTCGACGCCGCGCTGACCGGCCAGTGGCGCGGAGCAGGCAGCAGGTGACGTCCATGGAGCTCAGGGGCAGAGTGATCAAGTCCGGCACCGCCTCCGGTCTTGCCCTCGTTTCCCCCGAGCCGATCGGCTTTCTCGGCGGCGTCGATCCCGACACCGGCCTTGTCGTCGAGCGGGGGCATCCGCTCGAAGGGCAGTCGGTCGCGGGGCGCGTGCTCGTCTTTCCCACCGGCAAGGGCAGCACCGTCGGCTCCTACACCCTCTACCGCCTCGCCCGCGCCGGCCTGGCCCCCGCCGCCATCGTCAACGCCGAGAGCGAGCCGATCGTCGCCGTCGGCGCCATCATGGCCGGCATCCCCATGGTCGACCGGGTGGACATCACCCTGATCCGCACCGGCGACACCGTGCACATCGACGGCGCCCACCTCACCATCGACCCCAACCCCCAATATCCAGTATCCAAGTTCCAATACCCAGTACCTGATCCCCAATCCCCGCCACCTGATACCCGATACCTGCTACCTGATACCCACCAAGAGGACACGCCATGACCACCCTCACCTTCCTCAAGCTCGGCGGCTCCGTCATCACCGACAAGACCCGCCCCGAGACCCCGCGCCCGGACGTCCTTGCCCGCCTGGCCGCCGAGATCGCTGCCGCGCTCCGCGAGCGCCCCGACCTGCGCCTGGTCATGGGCCACGGCAGCGGCTCCTTCGGCCACATCGCCGCCCACCGCCACGGCACCCGCGCCGGCGTGCACGACAGTACGGGCTGGCACGGCTTTGCCGAGGTGGCCGCCGTCGCTGCCCGCCTGAATCGGATTGTGGCCGCCGCCCTACTCGACGCCGGGGTACCCGCTTTCTCGGTCCAGCCGTCCGCCTCGGCCCGCTGCCGGGCCGGCGAGCTCGTCTTCCTCGACAGCGCGTCCGTCGAGGCGGCTCTGGCGCACGGCCTGGTGCCCCTAGTCTACGGCGACGTCGCCTTCGACGACGTCCGGGGTGCCACCATCATCTCCACCGAGCAGCTCCTCGCCTACCTGGCGCCGCGCCTGCGCCCGTCGCGCCTGCTGCTCGCCGGCATCGTCGACGGCGTGTACGACGCCGACCCTCTCTCCCACCCCGATGCATCCCACATCCCGCGCATCACACCCGCCAACTGGCCGGCCGTGCGCGTCCGCCTGGGCGGCTCGCACGCCACCGACGTCACCGGCGGCATGGCATCCAAGGTCGAGGCCGTGATGACCCTCGTCGAGGCCGTGCCGGGCCTGTCGGCCCGCATCCTCTCGGGCGAGCGCCCCGGCGCACTCTATACCGCCCTCGTCGACCCTTTCTCTGACGCGGGCACGCTCCTCTGCTCGCAGTAAGGCCGGCATCGGGCCGCGACCGGCCGTGAAGTACTCTTTGCCTACCTCGAAAATAATCCGCTCGCCGCGGATCACAATCCGCGGCTACCTCCAAAACAGTCCGGCTCCCCGCTACCCTTCCAACCGCGCGTACTCCTCTTCCACCACCCCCTCATTCAGCTTCCTGGCCAATGGCGCCGGCTCCCGCAGCGCCTGCCCCGCCGGCAG
>DATHUZ010000645.1:0-2431 GCA_035461725.1 Anaerolineae bacterium | reverse complement strand
GTCCTGGAAAGGCACGCCCTGGCCCTGGTACTTTTTGGCGATACTGATCACCAGGCGGGTATTGGCCATGATCAGCCGGTCGCGCGCCGCCTCGCCCTGCCGGATTTTTTTGCGCACCTCCGCCCGCTTTTCCTCGTCGTGGTGGTCGTGCGACAGCAGCCGCTGGGCGTGCCGGCCTTCCTGCCACTCGCGCGCGAGGCGCACTTCTTCCTCGCGGCTCAACAGCGCCACCTGGCCCATCTCGTGGAAGTAGAGGCCCGTGATGTCCGAGATCGGGATGTCGGTCAGAACGACTTCTTCTTCGAGCTCCTTGCGGGCCGCAGCGCCCGGCGCGGGGCGCGCAGCCGGGTGCACCCCGTCGGCACCCGCGACCCCGGGCGCCGGCTCTCTGGCAGCCGCCTCAGCCTCGGTGTCATAGACAGTGATGCCTTCCGCCGTCAGGAACTCGAAAAGATCCTCGAGCTGTTCCAGCTCGTCCTCAGGCGCCGGAAAAGCTCGCCGGATCTCTTCCTGTGTAACGTACCCGCGCTCGGCGGCTTGTCGTAACAGATCGTCCAGAATTGTCCGCTCTTCTTCCACGTCAGTCACCAAAACCTACTCGTAAGATCGTAAACCTGGTCGGATGGCGTGTATCGCGCTACGGCCAATCCTTCCCCCCTAAGAATAACAGGTCCTGGCAAACCTGTCAATGTATCGAGGTCCGCAAACGGGATACAACTCGGGGTACATTTCTGGGCTCGCACGCGGGTTTGATTGGTATTGAGCGCCAGAGAACGGGGCAAGCCCACCGGAAACGGCTCTCCGACGGCTGAAGCCCGTTACTACGAACGGGCGCTGCTTGCCGCCCAACCCTATTTCGGGTATAATTCGATCGCAGAGACAGGTCCTGGCTAGCACAAGTTGATGAACATTGATGTTAAACTGTTCTCCCGTTTTCGTGAACATCTGCCCGCCGAAGCACGCGGCGAGGCGACTCTCCGGCTGCCCGACGGCACCACCATCGCCGGCCTGCTCGACCACCTCGGCATCTCGGCGCGCGTGCAGCTCGTGTCGGTCAACGACCAACCGGAGCCCGACCGCGACCGCGTGCTGCACGACGGCGACTCGGTCCGCATCTTTCCCTTTGTCGTCGGGGGATAGGAACAAGTCACGACGAACGAGGAGCAACCGCCAGGAGACAGTGCAACCAACGAACCAACTAACGGATCAACCATGCAGTCTTTTTAGGAGGAGGTGAGCCCATGCCATACGGCTACAACGGAAAAATCCTGCACGTTAATCTGACAGACCGCACCCTCGAGATTGAGGAGCCGGGGGAAACGTTCTACCGGCGCTACATGGGCGGCAGCGCGCTGGGGATGGTCTATGCGCTCAAGCAAATCCCCGCGGGCGCCGATCCGCTGGGCCCGGAGAACGTGCTCGTCGTCAGCCTGGGGCCGGCGACGGGTGCGGCGGTATCGGGCCAGAGCCGCGCGACGGCGACGGCCAAGTCGCCGCTGACAGGGGCCATCGGCGACGCCCAGGTGGGCGGCTTCTGGCCGGCCGAAGCCAAGGGCGCGGGGTTTGACGCGTATGTCATCACCGGCAAGAGCGAGGCGCCCGTGTACCTGTGGGTGCAAGACGGCGCGGCCGAGCTGCGCGACGCGGCGCACCTGTGGGGCAAGGTGACGGGCGAGGCGGAGGCACAGATCCGCGCCGACCTCGGCGACGAGAGGGTTGAGGTGCTCCAGGTGGGCCCGGCGGGCGAGAAGGGTGTGCGCTATGCGTGCATCATCAACATGAGCAACCGCGCCGCCGGCCGCACCGGCATGGGCGCCGTGATGGGCGCCAAGAACCTGAAGGCGATCGCGGTCCGTGGTCGCAAGCGCCCCGAGGTCGCCGACCGCCAGGCGCTCGCCGCGGTCGCCAAGTGGGGTGCGCAGAGCTTTCAGGACTCGAACGTCTATACTATGGGCATCAACGGCACCGCCGACGTACTCGGCTTTCAGAACGAGACCGGCGGGCTGCCCACGCGCAACTGGCAGAGCGGCGTCTTTGAAGGGGCAGAGGCGCTCACCGGCGACACGATGACCGACACGATCCTCCAGAGGCGCGACACCTGCTACGCCTGCGTCGTGCGCTGCAAGCGCGTGGTCGAGACCGAGTGGCAGGGGCACCCCGTGGACCCACACTATGGCGGCCCGGAATACGAGACCCTCGCCACCTTTGGCTCCTACTGCGGCATCGACGACCTGGCCGCCATCTCGTACGCCAACCAACTGTGCAACATGTATGGACTCGACACCATCTCGTGCGGCGCGACGATCGCCTTTGCGATGGACTGCTTTGAGCGAGGGCTGCTGACCGTCGAGGACACCGGCGGGGTTGAGCTTCAATTCGGCAATACGGCGGCGATGGTGCAGATGGTCGAGCTGATCGGCAAGCGCGAGGG
>DATHUZ010000644.1:0-2584 GCA_035461725.1 Anaerolineae bacterium | reverse complement strand
CATCATCCTGGGCGAGGCTGCGCTGGTCAGCCTGGGCGGCGGCATGCTCGGCTGGCTGCTGGGCATGGGCGCCGCGGTTGTCCTGGCCCCGCGTCTCGCGAACGTCGCCGCGCCCGTGATCTGGGACCCGCTGTTGGCCACCACTGCGATTGGCGGTGCACTGCTCGTCGGCCTGGTCGCAAGCCTGTATCCTGCGTCGACCGCTGCGCGGCTCGATCCGACCACGGCCCTCCGCTCTTTGTAACCAGGTGAGGCAATGATTCTAATTCAAAACGTAACCAAGACTTACAACGGACGGAGCGTGCCCGTGCACGCCTTGCACCAGGTGAGCCTGGAGATTGCCGAGGGCGAGTTCGTGGCGGTGATGGGCCCATCGGGCTCGGGCAAGAGCACGATGCTGACCGTGCTGGGGGCGATGAATCCGCCAACCGAGGGCCGCGTGCTCGTCGACGACATTGACGTGTACGGCCTAAGCGTGGAACGCCAGGCCGACTTTCGCCACGAGTACATCGGCTTTGTCTTCCAGCAGCTCCAGCTTTTGCCCTACCTCACCGCGCAGGAGAATGTTCTCCTCTCGCTCGCCATCGCGCGCCTGCCCAAAGCGGAAAAGCTGGCTCGCGCACGTGAGGCACTCGCGAGGGTGGGCCTGCAGGGCAAAGAGGACCGGTTGCCCTACCAACTGTCAGGTGGTGAGCAGGGACGGGTGGCGGTGGCGCGGGCTATCGTCAACCGCCCGCCGCTGCTGTTGGCCGACGAGCCGACGGGCAACCTCGACACAACCACCGGCGAGCAGGTGCTGGCCCTGCTGCGCGAGCTGAACCAGGACGGCCAGACCGTGATCATGGTGACGCACGATGCGCACGCCGCGACCTTTGCCGGCCGCATCATTCATATTCTGGATGGGAAAGTAGCAGTTGACGAGTAGCAAGTGGAGGCGAATCGATTCGGTCTGCCAGGAGTCGATGATCGCGCCGTCCGAGGCGACAGCCTCCTACCTGGTAACACACACCGCTTCTAGGGTTCAACCGGCTCGTAACCGAGCTCCCGCAAGCAGTCGGCGATGGCCTGGTGGCCTTGTGCGGTGGCATGAATTCCGTCAGCTCCAATATAGCCCTTGTCCCTCGGATCCTCGTCGTGATTTGCACCGTTGAAGGCATCAAACACACGCGCCACCGGCACGTGGTACGCCGCCGCAGCCTGCCGAATGGCCTCGTTATACTTTTCCCAGCAGCTCACACATTCATCATAGACGGCATGCTCACGATACACGCTGTAGAGCGGGTTATAGGCGTCAAACGCGCGGATCAGAACCGGCGCTCCACCGCGCAGCCCGAGAATCTCGGCATAGATGGCCTCCAGATCGGCCCGGTACGCGTCAAAGACCTCGGGCGCGCAGTCCCTCACATAGGGCACCTGCCCCGGCGTACAGTGCCAATCCCCGGGATGACTCGCCGAGATCGAGTCGACCGGGTTGCCATAGACGACGACCACTTCGGCTTCACGCACCAGGCCGGGCACATCGACCGAGAGGGGATAAACGCTGCGCTCGCCACGGAGCGCGGCGAGCACCGAGCCGGCGCTCAGAGAGCCCGCGGACAGATCGTGCACTGCAACCGTGACGTCGAGATCCTCTTCCAGGTAGGCTGCATACAGATCCGCCACCCCCCAACCGCTGGAATCGCTCAAGAGCACCAAGTCCCACGTGGCTTTGTCCTCGACCGGAGTCACGGTAGGAGTCGCCGCCGGCACTGGACCGGATAGAGTGCAGGCTGCGAGGAACGTGCCTGCCACGACCAGGGCAGTGAGGACAAAGCCAGGCCATCCCAGGCGCGCCATGGTTCCCTCCCGTCACGCCGCGACCGGAGTCTCGAACAGCGACACCGCCGCCCTGAGCTTGCTCATGATGTCTACGCCAAAGGGACAACGCTCCACGCAGATGCCACACTCGACACACTCTGACGCCTTGACCTGGAACCCGGAATACCACTCCCGGATCCGATCCAGGTCACCGCCCCGCACCTGGTCCACGTGCCAGATCACCCACCCCACCTCGATCCCCTCGGGACACGGCAGGCAGTGCTGGCAGTAGACGCACTGCCCTGCCAGGCGGTCGTGCAGTGTGTCAAGCACCGGGCGATAGTCCTTTTCCTCGTCGGGCAGGTCCTGGTAGCGCAGCGTTGTCTTCCACTCTTCCAGCGTCTTGGGCCCCGGCACCGCCGTCGACACCGGCAGGGAAAAGACATAGTGCAGGCACTGGGCCGGCGTGATCCCCGAGGGCTGGCCGTTCACACTGAAAAGCGTCCCACCGTGGTACGCTTTCATCGCTACCAGGCTGACACCACGCTCGACGCACGCCTGGTACAGGTTCAGGTCCTGCTCGCTATCGTGCCCGAGCATGTTGATCGGGAACATCAGCACGTCGAGCAGCCCGCTGGTCACCGCTTCGGCCGCCGCGATCGGGTCGTGTGCGCTGCCTCCGATCAGCTCAACCTGCCCTCGCTCCTGGTAACGGCGCAGCACTTCCAGCGACGCCTCGCGCCACGCCCTGCTCTTTCTGTCCCCATCGTCGATCATGGTCATCATC
>DATHUZ010000643.1:0-2832 GCA_035461725.1 Anaerolineae bacterium | reverse complement strand
ACGTGCAGGTGAATGCCATCGCCCCGGGTGTGATCAAGACACGATTCAGCACGCTGCTGTGGCAGACGCCCGAGATCGCGGGCCCGATGCTCGGCCGCCTGCCGCTGGGCCGTTTCGGCGAGCCGGAGGATGTGGCCAATCTGGCCCTCTTTCTCGCGTCGCCCGCCGCCGATTACATCACCGGGGCAGTGCTGCCCGTCGACGGCGGCATGGACGTCATCTCGGGGATGGGATAGGCCAATGCCCCTCACCCACAAGCGCACCTTTCGCGTGCGCCACTACGAGTGCGACGCCTACGGGCACGTCAACCACGCCAACTATGTCCGTTACATGCAAGAGGCGGCGTTCGACGCGTCAGCGGCGGCGGGTTACGATCTGGCGCGCTACGAGTCGATGGGCCGTCTTTGGCTGATCCGCGAGACCGAGATCGAGTACCTGCGCCCGCTGCGCTATGGTGACGTGGTCGAGGTCGAGACGTGGGTGGCCGATTTTCGGCGCGTACGCTCGCGCCGCGCGTACGTGATCCGCTGCCTGACGCCGGCCACGCGTGACGCGGCAGCGCCCGAGGTGGTCGCCACTGGACACACCGATTGGGTGTTCATGGATACCTCGGCAGGCCGCCCGGCGAGCATTCCCGAGGAGATGATGGCCGTCTTTTTTCCGGAAGGAGCCCCGGCCGCACCAGCACCACGAGAACCGTTTCCCGATCCCGGAGAGCCACGCGCCCACGCCTATCGCCAACGACGGTTCGTGGAGTGGCGCGACCTGGATACGGCCGGTCACGTGAACAACGCGGTCTATTTTTCCTACGTCGAAGAGGTGGCCGTTCAGTGGGCGCTGACCGGGCCGTTGGGGCTGGTGCCGCTCGTCGCGCGCAAGCACCGGATCGAGTATCTGCAGCAGGCGATGCTGGGCGACGAGCTGGAGGTAGTCACGTGGTTCACCGACCTGAGACGCACGAGCGCGGTGCGCCATACGGAGGTGTCGCGCGTGGCGGATGACGCCCGGCTGGCACGGGTGCAGACGATCCAGGTGTGGATCGACCCCGCGACAGGGGCGCCGGCACCGATTGCTGGCGAGTTCCGGCGCGGGGTTGAGGCGTGAGCTTGGGGTGAGGGGAGATAAGGAACACGGATACACAGAGAGAGGTTGACGGGGCTCTGTTTGTCTCTGTGTATCTCCGTTAGTCTCTGTGTATCTCTGTGTAACTCAAAATACTTGTCACTGGGGAGCGATTGATGACGGAAGCGAGATACGACGTGGTGGTGATTGGAGGAGGGCCGGGAGGGTACGTGGCGGCCATCCGGGCGGCGCAGCTTGGAAAACGCGTGGCGCTGGTGGAGCGCGAGTTCCTGGGCGGCGTGTGCCTGAACTGGGGGTGCATTCCGACGAAGGCGCTGCTGCGCAACGCCGAAGTGGTGTCGCTGCTCGGGCGCGGCAAGGAGTTCGGGTTTTCGGTGTCAGACGTCGAGATCGACTATGGCGTGGCCGTGGACCGGAGCCGCAAGGTATCGGAGCGGCTGGTGACGGGCGTCAAGGTGCTGATGCGCGAGAACGGCATCGAGGTGGTGGAGGGGACGGGGCGCCTGGCGGCGCGCGGCAGCGTTGAGGTGGCGCTGAACGACGGTGGCACGCGCACGCTGGACGCCGGCAACATCATCCTCGCCACGGGTGGGCGCGCGCGGTCGGTGCCGGGCCTCGAGATCGACGGCGACCGCGACGGCGGCCGGGTGCTCACCTACCGCGAGGCGATCGTGCGGCGTGAGCTGCCGGCGTCGGCCGTGATCGTGGGCGCCGGGGCGATCGGGATCGAATTCGCCCACGTGTGGCGCACCTACGGCGCCGCGGTAACCGTCGTCGAGATGCTGCCGCGGCTGCTGCCGCTGGAGGATGAGGAGTCGAGCGCCGAGATCGAGCGCGCGTTCAAGAGGCGCAAGATCAAGGTGATGACGTCGACGCGCGTGGAGGGCATGGAGCGGGTCGACGGTGGGGTGCGCCTGCACGTGGCCGGCGAAAAGGGGGCTCAGGCGCTCGAAGCCGAGGTGGCGCTGATCGCGATCGGCATCCGCCCGAACAGCGAAGGGCTGGCGGACGCCGGGGTCGAACTGGGACGCGGCGGGTTCGTGGTGGTCGACGATCACCAGCGGACGAGCGTGCCGGGCGTGTATGCCATCGGCGACGTGACGGGCAAGCTGGCGCTCGCGCACGTGGCCTCGTACCAGGGTATCGTGGCGGCCGAGACGATCGCGGGCGTCGAGACGCGCCCGATCGATTACCAGTCTGTGCCGCGCTGCACCTACTGCCAGCCGCAGGTGGCGAGCCTGGGCTACTCGGAGACGGAGGCGCGCGAGCAGGGCCACGACGTGCGCGTCGGCCGCTTTCCCTTCCTCCCGAACGGCAAGGCGCTGGGGCTGGGCGAGCGCGACGGATTTGTCAAGATCGTGGCCGATGCCGCCACGCACGAGATCCTGGGTGCCCACCTGGTCGGCCCCGAGGTGACCGAGCTCCTGCCCGAGCTGGTACTGGCGCGGACGTGGGAGCTGACGCCCGAAGAGATCGCGCGCAGCGTGCACGCCCACCCGACGCTGAGCGAGGCCATCGCCGAGGCGGCGCATGGGGTGTTTGGCAAGCCGATCCACAGCTGACGTGGCAGTGAGATACGGAGGCCCGGGTTTGCTCGGGGTGGCGCTGTGCGAGGCAACCTACCCCGAGCAGGCTCGAGCCGCCGGTGCCACCTATCAGTTATCCCGGCTGGTCTCTGGACGAGCTGGAGCGAGGCAGCCATCGCTCTGGCCAGTGTTGAAAAGAAAGGAATGTAGATGAGCTGGGATG
>DATHUZ010000642.1:0-7627 GCA_035461725.1 Anaerolineae bacterium | reverse complement strand
GGCACGCGCGCACCGGCGAAACCTTTGCCAGTCGCGGCCAAAAGATGATCTACCACGGCCCACTCAAGCCACTCGAAAACCTGCTCCTACGCACGCCGATCGTGCCCTGGTCCTATGCCGCCTCACGCGCCTACTTTGACGGGTTCTGGTATCCATTCATCGGGCACAAACGCGTGCGGGAAGCGCTCGACTCGGACTGGGGGCATTTGTTCCAGGAGTATGGCAACGTCAAGGCGGTCACGCGCCCGATCTACGAGCCCCGGAATGCGGCCGTTGGATTGCTCGGTGCCGCGGCATCCGGGTTGGCGCTCTGGTGGCTGGTGAACCGCCTCAGAAAACGCGACTGACCTGATGCGCGTCGACTTGCACTGCCACACCTGCTACTCACCCGATGCGCTAACTCGGCTGGACGGCCTGCTGCGTTGGATGGACCGGCGCGACATTGACAGGGTTGCGGTCACCGATCACAACACCGCCGCGGGTGCGCTTGCATTCCAGGTCCGAGCGCCGGATCGAGTCATTGTGGGAGAAGAGATCCTCACCCAGGACGGTGAGCTGCTTGCGCTCTTTCTCCACGAGACCGTGCCACCCGGTCTCACACCCAAGGAGTCGATCGCGCGTGTGCGTGCACAGGGTGGGCTGGTCGGCGCTTCGCATCCTCTCGATCGGGCGCGCACCGATGCCATCGGCGCCCAAGTGCTCGAAGCACTGGCACCGCAGCTCGACTTTGTCGAAGTGTTGAACGCGCGGGCCGTGCGCCGCGACGACAACCTCGCAGCGCTTCAGGCAGCGCGTAGGCTCGGCCTGCCCGGCTCGGCAGGCAGCGACGCGCACTCGGCCCTTGAAGTAGGTCGCGCCTACGTCGAGATGCCCGCATTCGACGGCCCGGCCTCGTTTCTAACCGCACTGGCAGCCGGTCAAGTGGGTGGACGGGAGAGCTCGCCCCTGATCCACATCTTGTCGATCTATGCCCGGCTGGTCAAGTCGCTTGGAGTTCGGTAAATCATGGATGGTGTCCTCAGGCAGATTGTGACCAACCTCAGCTCAATTATCCTCGCCCTGCTGCTCGCAGCGGCGGTGTGGATCGCCGCTACCTTGCAGGCGGATCCTTTTTCACTGCGCGAGTTTGCCGGTGTGCCGGTTGAGCCGATCAATCAACCTGAGAACACGGTTTTCTTCGAAGGCGAGGAAGCATACATCACCGTCGAGGTCCGGGCACCTCAGAGTGTCCTGTCCGATCTGAACGCCAACGAGTTTCGCGCGATCATGGATCTCTCCATGGCCCAGATCGGCGATAGGAGCACCGTGCCCATCTCGGTCACGTTGGAGAGTGAGGTGGTGCGTATCGAGGACTATAACCCGGGGCGACAGGTGGTGCACCTCGAGCGGATTGGGAGTGTGACCAGACCCGTCGAGATCGAGGTGCAGGGCGACGTCGCCACCGGATACCAGGCCAACGCGCCCATCGTGCGCCCGGAACAGATCACCATCCAGGGTCCGGTTCCCTACCTCACCGAGATCGTGACCGTCACCGGCTCGATCAACATCGACGGAGCGCGGAGCGACGTAGCGCGCAAGGTGACGGTTGTGCCACGCAATGAGGAAGGTGAGCTCGTCGGGGGCGTGACTTTTTCGCCGCAGGATGTGGATGTGAGCGTCGGCGTGCGACGCAGGGTAGGCTTCAAGCCCGACGTGCAAGTAGTGCCCGATTTGCGAGGGGACCCCGCCCCCGGATATCGCCGCGCCAGTGTGTCGGTCGAGCCGTCGACCGTGACACTGGCCGGACCCAGGTCGGTGCTCGATGACCTGCCCGGGTTCGTTAAAACGTTGCCGATTAGCGTCACAGGCGCCACAGCCGACTTGGTGCGCAGCACCGCCATCACCGTGCCCGCCGGCGTCGTCGTCGCCGAAGGCAGCTATGTCACAGTGACGGTCGAGATCCTGCCTGTGCTCAGCAGCCGGACGCTGACGGACGCGGTAGAGATCCAGGGCTTGCCGCAGGGCCGGGTCGCCACCCTGTCGCCCGAGGCAGTCGAGATCATTATCGTTGGTCCCGATGCGCTCTTGTCACAGCTCACACCGGCCGCCGTGCAGATCTATGTTAACCTCTTTGGCTACCCAATCGGCGTGCACCGTGTGCAGCTTCAGGCGGTGGTGCCTGAAGGCCTCGAGATTGTGAGTATCATTCCCGAGGCTGTCGAGGTCGAGATCGAGCTATCTGTGACGCCGACGCCGGTGGATCGCGAGTAGAACGTGGGGCCGGAAGGCTGAAAGGCCGCCAGCCCTACACCGTAGGGCCACCTTCCAGCCTTCCAGTGCCAGGCACCGTCGCACTACGGAAAGACCTCTTCCGCCTGGAGACGCTTCAGGTCGGCTTCCACCATCATCACGATCAGATCTTTGAACGACACCTCTGGCTGCCAGCCGAGTACCTGGCGCGCCTTGCCTGGGTCGCTCACCAGTTGGTCCACCTCCGCAGGCCGCAAAAAGCGCGGGTCCACCCGGACGTGCTCCTCATAGTCGAGACCAAGGTGGCCAAACGCGATCTCGCACAGCCGGCGCACCGAGTGTGTCTCCCCCGTGCCGACGACATAGTCGTCCGGCTCCTCCTGCTGGAGCATCAGCCACATGGCACGCACGTAATCCCCGGCGTACCCCCAGTCGCGCTCTGAATCGAGGTTCCCCAGCTTTAGCTCGCGCGCCATCCCCAGCTTGATCCTGGCCGCGCCATGCGCCACCTTCCGCGTCACGAACTCCAGCCCACGTCGTGGGCTTTCGTGGTTAAAAAGGATGCCCGAGCAGGCAAAGAGGTCATAGCTCTCGCGATAGTTCACCGTCGCCCAATGCCCATACACCTTGGCCACCCCATAAGGGCTGCGCGGGTAGAAAGGAGTCGTCTCGCGCTGCGGCACCTCGCGCACCTTGCCAAACATCTCGCTCGACGACGCCTGGTAAAAGCGGATGGTGGGGTCGACCTGGCGGATCGCGTCGAGCACGCGCACCACACCCAGGCCCGTCACCTCGCCCGTGAACACCGGCTGAGCCCACGAGGTCGGCACAAAGCTCTGAGCTGCCAGGTTGTACACCTCTTGCGGGCGCACCTCGTCGATGGCTGCGGCGAGTGAGGAAGGGTCGAGCAGGTCGCCCGACACCAGCTTCAGGCGGTGCTGGATATGCCGGATCCGCTCGAAATTCACCGTGCTCGATCGGCGCACCAGGCCCGCCACGCGATAGCCGCGCTCCAGAAGAAATTCCGCCAGGTACGACCCGTCCTGGCCTGTGATGCCTGTGATCAGAGCTGTACGCATGTTTCCCCTCCCTGGTAGAGATATTGGTACGCCCGTTCGTAGTAGCGGCTTCAGCCGCCCGTGTTCACTCTCTGTCGTCTCTCAACAGCAACAAAGACTCTCTTCAGCGTGTGGATCCATTAATGCCGATAGACGCGCCGCGATCGACGCCTCCTGGAAGAGGAGGATGTTGCGCTCGGCAAAGCGGCGGAGCAGTGACACGCCCAGGCTCGTCAACTGGTAGTAGCGCCGGCTTGGACCTGTTTCGGAGGACTGCCACGAGCTTTGCACCAGTCCGATCGCCTCAAAGCGCCTCAGGGCGCGGTACAGGCTCTTGGTGTCGGCCGACACGGTGCCCAGGCTCGCCCCGTCGAGCGCTTCACCCATCTCAAAGGCGTACATCGGCCGCTCGTGTAGCAACAGCAGGAGCCAGAAGCTCAGCAGCCCCTTCTTATACACCCCCTCCCACTGTTCGAGCAGCGCTTCCACACCCGAGTCGTCAGTCATGTCGCGCCTTCACATGCCCCCTTGTCGTAGTATTCCACCTTTAGTAGTATATCACCACAAGACGGGTTTGTCAACCTACGTTTGGCCTACGATTGCTACCAGTACGAGACGCGTGACGTAAGGCGCGCCACTCACGCTCCACCAGCACGCTACACGTGTCGCCACGCAAAGATGAGCCCCTGCCGAAATGCCGGCAGGGGCTCACTGGCGATTGGCTGGCTGGCCGTGGCTATGGGACGATGAGTGTTTGGGTCGTTATGACGTTGGCATTCGGGGCGTAGGTGTAGGTGGTGTGGGTGACATTGGTGACGGTTGAGGTATAGGTACCGGCTTTCTTGCTCTTCACGCTGAACGTCACGCTGCCATCCGCACCCGTGACGGCCGATCCGGTGGCCGAGCCCCCCCCAGGCAGGGTCATGCTCAGGCTAACGGTCGCATTCGACACCGGGCTGCTGTTCTCATCGGCGATCGTGACCGTGGTATAGACAGTGCGATTGACCCCGGCAACCGTGTAGCGCATCTCGATTGCCGAAACGTGCATTGTGCCGTCCGGGGGTGGAGGCGTCGGCGTCGGATCCGGGGTCGGATCTGGCGTGGGGGTAGGCACCGACCCGCCATACACGACATAGTTCGCCGAGTAGCCGACGTACGACTTGCCGTAGGCAATCCACATGTAGCCGTCCTCACCCCACTCCGGGCCCCACGAGTTGCGCAGGCGCCACGCACCACGGCTGTCGTCCCAGCCGACGAGCACAATGGCGTGATTGATGCTCCGGCACCGCGTGGTCGGGTTGAACACCCCGCCGTTGTAGAGCTGGAAATCGGTGTTGACGCACACGGCAGCCGACACCGGGCCATGGTCATAGATCGCCTGCTTGATCGCATCCGTAGTTGGCACGCTGCTCGAGCTGCCGATGTACACCCAGTCGGCAATCGTCTCGTTGTGGACGTAGGGGCTGTTGCACGGCGCATCCGTCGCCGTGTAGGGAAAAGCCTGTTCGTACACGGCACCCGGCCCCGGCTCCCCCGATGCATACTTCCACTCGTGATAGTCGTGGGCCCACCAGCCGCCATCGCAGCCCCAGCCATCGGTGTTGCACGAGACGAGATACTGCTCCGACAGGTCCTTCGAGGCGCCATCCTGGATCAGGATCGCCGACTCGAGCGCGCCGACCGTGCCAAACGCCCAGCAGCTCCCGCAGCTCCCCTGGTCGCGTACCGGCGTGCAGCCACCCAGGTCACACCAGTTGTATGCCGCGGGCACCGCTGTCAGCCCTGCATCGCCGGTCGGGGCCTCCGCCTCCACTGCCGCTGCCGGGCTCGGCACGGCGCTCGTCAGCGCCGTGACATTCACGTCGACGCGAAAGGTCTGCGCCGCTGCCTTGTCTGTCTCCCACGGACGGCGATACTCGAGGTTGAGCGTGGTACGGCCTTTGCCGACGCCGGCAAAGCGCAGTACCTGCGTGCCCGGCGCACCAAGCTTGCCCGGCACCGATGCCATCCACTCCTCCCCCACCTGGCGCACCACGCGTGCATTCCCGCCGCGCACGATCCAGCCATAGCCCGTAGCCGGATTGCTCTCCAGGTTGAGGGTCAGGATCTCACCCTTCAGCTCGATCGTGCGGCCCTGGTCGCGCTCGGTGACCAGGATCTCGGGCGCTCCTGCCTCCGCTCCAGGCTCCGCGGCCAGCGTACTGGCGCTCCCGAGCACCGTCAGCAACACGACGATCAGACACAATGCAATATTCCATCGCGATTTCATCGAGTCTCCTTTTGTCCTCCTTCTGTTCTTTTTCTACTTGACGTGCGCGATCAACACTCTGACGATAGCGCCTCCTTCCCGGCACCTGAGCTCCGGTACCCGCTCTGCATCGACAGCAAAACACCGTTGCGCGCGGCGTTCGTAGTAGGACACCCCTGCCTGCGAGCGATGCCCCATCTCGATCCGGCCGCAGGCCGGCCGGCCACGCCCGAAAATTTGGGGGGGGGAGAAACGTCATGGTCGATCTCAAGATCGACTCCCAAGACGCGTATAGTATATCACCAAAGAAAACAGGGGTCAACTTTTTCGCCTCTCCACCATACCCGGTAAACCGCCATAGAGTCCAAGAGTACTTTGCGCCGGTCGCTTCCGCGCCCCCTGTGTCCCTACAAACAAGGGATGCACCGATCCATCCATCGCAGCTTGTTCGCTCGACACGTTTGTGATACACTTGGAGCCATCACGCACGGAGGCAACTACCATGCAAACCGATCTGGAACAGTCAAGCGTCAACACCATCCGCGCCTTGGCAATGGACGCTGTGCAAAAAGCACAATCGGGGCACCCCGGCATGCCGATGGGCATGGCGGATGCCGCGTATGTCTTGTGGACACACTTCTTGAAGCACAACCCTTCCGATCCACTCTGGCCCGACCGCGACCGATTCGTCCTCTCTGCCGGGCACGGGTCGATGCTTCTCTACAGCATGCTCTACCTTACCGGTTACGATCTGCCGCTCGAAGAGCTAAAGCAGTTCCGGCAGTGGGGGAGCATGACGCCGGGCCACCCCGAGTACGACGAGACGCCGGGCGTCGAGACGACGACCGGCCCCCTCGGCCAGGGATTCGCCAACGGCGTGGGTATGGCGCTCGCCGAACGAATGCTCGCCGCCGAGTTCAACCGGCCGGGGTTCGAGATCGTCGACCACCACACCTACGCCATCGCCAGCGACGGCGACCTGATGGAAGGCCTCTCTCACGAGGCGGCATCGCTGGCCGGGCACCTCGGTCTGGGCAAGCTGATCTACCTCTATGACAACAACGAGATCACCATCGAGGGCAAGACCGGACTCGCGTTCAGCGAAGACGTGGTGCGCCGCTTTGGCGGCTACAACTGGCACGTGCTGGCCGTGGATGGGCACGACAGGCAGGCGGTGAAAGAAGCGATCGAGGCGGCCAAAGCCGAAACAGAGCGCCCGTCGCTCATCGCCCTGCGCACCCACATCGCCTACGGCAGCCCCGGCAAGCAGGACACGGCCGAGGCCCACGGCGCACCCCTCGGCGAGGAAGAGGTGCTGCGCGCCAAGGAGAACCTCGGGCTCCCCACCGACCGCGAGTTCTACGTGCCCGACGAGGTGCTGGCCCACTACCGCCAGGCGGTGCCAAAGGGTAAAAAGCTGCAGGCCGAGTGGCAGGCCATGTTCCAGCGCTATGCGGAAGCGCATCCCGACCTGGCGGCCGAGTGGAGCCGGCGGCTGGCCGGCAACCTGCCCGAGGGATGGGAGGCGGCGCTGCCCGAGTTCGAGCCGGCGAGCGACCCCGTCGCCACACGCTCCGCCGGCGGCAAGGTGCTGCAGGCGATTGCACCCGCGCTGCCCGAGCTGGTGGGCGGGTCGGGCGACCTCCATCCCTCGACCAACACCTATCTGAAGGCGTATCCGTCCGTGGCCCCCCGCTCCTTCGCCGGTCGCAACCTCCACTTTGGTGTGCGCGAGCACGCCATGGGTGGTACACTGAACGGCATGGCCCTGCACGGTGGCTACAGGGTGTACGGCAGCACCTTTCTCGTCTTTTCCGACTATATGCGCCCGAGCATGCGCCTGGCCGCGATCATGGGTTTGCCGGTGATTTACGTATTCACCCACGACAGCATCTTTGTAGGCGAGGACGGGCCGACTCACGAGCCTGTGGAGCACCTGGCGAGCCTGAGGGCGATGCCCAAGATGGTCGTCATCCGCCCTGCCGACGCCCGCGAGGTGGTGGGCGCGTGGCGGCTGATGATCCACTACAAGAGCGGCCCCATCGCGCTCCTCCTCAGCCGGCAGAAACTGCCCGTCCTGTCCCAGACGCAG
>DATHUZ010000641.1:0-4543 GCA_035461725.1 Anaerolineae bacterium | reverse complement strand
TGATCGCCGGTGAACACTCGACCAGGAGCTGTAGCCCTTGTTGCTCACTGCATTACCGTCGCCGCCCAGACACTGGTGGGCTCTCGATTCAAGAAGCGAAACAACAGGATTCGTGACCATGACCAGTATACCACGTCTTATATTTGAGGTCAAGTCGGGGTTGCAGAGGTTGCGGCGCGGGTGGGTTTCAGAACTGAAGGGCAGCACTACACAGGCGATTGCTCTGATCCGCCAAGTCCTGGTCATTGACACACACCCGCTTGTGAGGTATAGTTACAGGGCCGGAGGGAGCAAATATGCACGACCTGGTGATCGCGAACGGGACGGTGGTGACTGCCGAGGGCAGCACCCAGGCGGATCTGGGGCTCGACGGGGGACGGGTGGCAGCGCTCGGGCTGAGGCTGACCGGGCGAGAGACGATCGACGCGGGCGGGATGCTGGTGCTGCCGGGCGGTGTGGACGAGCACGTGCACCTACAGATGCCGGTGGGCGAGTTCTGCTCGAGCGACGATTTCTACAGCGGCACGGCGGCGGCGGCGTGCGGCGGCACGACGACGGTGATCGACTTTGTCGAGCCGCGCGCCGGGCAGACGTTGGTGGAGGCGTTGGTGGCGCGGCGCGCCGAGGCGGATGGCCGGGTGGTGGTGGACTATGGCCTGCACATGACGTTGTCACGTGCGGATGACGTCACACTGGCACAGGTGCCGGCAGCCATCGAGGCGGGCGTGGCCGGGTTCAAGCTGTACATGGCCTACGAGGGGCTGCGGCTGGACGACGGCGAGCTGCTGCGGGCACTGGCAGCGTTGGGCGCGCACGGAGCGCGCCCACTGGTGCACGCCGAAAACCATCATGCCATCGCTTACCTGGCAGAGAAGGCGGCGGCGGAGGGGCGCACGGGGCCCGCCAGCCACCCGGCGACACGCCCGGCGGTGATGGAGGCCGAGGCGATCCACCGCCTGCTGGCCCTGGCCCAGGTGACCGGCACGCCGGTGATGGTGGCGCACCTGTCGTCGGCGTTGGGGCTGGACGAGGTACGCGCGGCGCGCGAGCGCGGGCAGATCGTGTGGGTCGAAACGTGCCCCCAGTACCTGCTGCTCGACGAGGCCGAGTACGGGCGCGAAGGGTTCGAGGGCGCCAAGTTTGTGATGTCGCCGCCGCTGCGGGTGGCGATGGACCGGACCACGCTGTGGGCGGGACTGGCGATGGGCGAGATCGACACGGTCGCGACGGACCACTGTCCCTTTTTCTACGAGAGCCAGAAGGTGCGGGGGCGCGACGATTTCCGGCGCATCCCGGGCGGTGCACCCGGGATCGAGACACGCCTGGCGCTGCTCTACACGCACGGCGTGCGCGCCGGGCGATTGAGCCCCGAGCGGTGGGTGGAGGCGTGCTGCACGGCGCCGGCGCGGCGCTTTGGGCTGGCGCCGCGCAAGGGGACGCTGGCGGTGGGCGCGGATGCCGACGTGGTGGTGTTTGACCCGGCGCGACGGGTCACACTCGCCGCGGAAACCCTGCACCAGAACGTGGACTATACACCGTACGAGGGGTGGGAGGTGCAGGGCTACCCGGTGACGGTGCTGTCGCGCGGCGAGGTGATTGTGCGTGACGGCGAGTTTGTGGGCCGGCAAGGACGGGGGCGGTTTCTACATGGTCTTGACAAGGTACCGAATTGAGAAAGGCGGAAGGATGAAAAGCTGGCGAGGGGCCGGGCGGCGGTGGCTGGTGTGGGTGGCGCTGGCGCTGTGGCTGGTGTCACCTGTCGGCGCGCAGGAAGCGCCGCACGTGGACCTGCTCGAGATCAAGGGGCCGGTGACGCCGGTGATGATCAGCTACATCGCACGCGGCATCGAGACGGCGGAACAGGACGGCGCCGAGGTGTTGATCGTGCAGCTCGACACGCCGGGTGGGCAGGTGGACCTGATGGGCGAGGTGGTGCGCACGATCCTCGACGCGCAGGTGCCGGTGGCGGTGTACGTCTATCCACCGGGTGCCTACGCCGCGTCGGCGGGCACGCTGATCACCCTGGCCGGGCACGTGGCGGCGATGGCACCCGGGACGACGATCGGGGCGGCGAGCCCCGTGGGCGGGCAGGGTGAAGACCTGGGCGAGACGATGGAGCAAAAGATCAAGGAAGATCTGAAGGCGCAGGCACGGGCGTTAACAGGCCGGCGAGGCGAGCAGGCGGTGGAGTGGGCCGAATCGGCCATCGAAGAGGCGCGCGCGGCAACGGCCGACGAGGCACTGGCGCTCGGTGTGATCGACTTTGTGGTGCGCGACGTAGACGACCTGTTGGAGCAGATGGACGGCCTGACGATCGAGCTGAATCGCGAGCAGGTAACACTGCGAACGGCCGGGGCCAGGGTGCAGGAGCTGCCGATGACGCTCGTTGAGCAGATCTTGCACATCGTTACCAACCCGACGATCGCGTTTATTTTGCTCACCATCGGCCTGAACGCGATCATCTTTGAGCTGTCGTCGCCGGGCGGTTATGCGGCCGGGATCATTGGTGCCATCTGCCTGCTGCTTGGCTTCTATGCCCTGGGCGTGCTGCCGGTCAACTATGCGGGGCTGTTATTCATCGCGCTCGCCTTTGTCTTGTTCGTGATCGAAGTTAACGCGCCAACACACGGGGTGCTGACAGCGGGCGGGATTGCGTCGCTGGTGGCGGGCGCGCTCATCCTGTTCAACTCGCCGCTCTACAGGGTGTCGATCTCGGCGGTGGTGGCGGTGGCGCTGGTGACGGGCCTCTTTTTCGTCTTTGCGATCGGCAAGGTAATGCAAGCGCGCAGAACGCCGTCGGTGACGGGAAAAGAAGGGCTGATGGGCCAGGTGGGAGAGGCGCGCACACCACTCGAGCCGGATGGCATGGTGATAGTGCGCGGCGAGCTGTGGAAGGCGACGGCAGTGGACGGACCGGTGGAACGTGGCACACACGTCGAGGTGGTGGGCGTCGAGGGCTTTCGGCTGAGCGTGAGGCGCGCAGAGGTAGAAAAGTAGGCGGCGGAAGCGGCGGATGTCCCGAGTACCCTCGGGCGTGCCGAGTACCCTCGGGCGTGCTCCGCCGCGAGCCTGTGAAGCACAACGCCTACTCGGCGTCGAGGCCAGATTGTTCGTCCAGGTCGCCGGTGTCTTCACCCAGCAGCAGGGCAGCGAGCTTGCGATAGGCCTGAGCGCCCTTGTGGCGCCCCGAGTATTGGACGATGGCCTGGCTGGCGACCGACGCTTCGGCAAAGCGGATGCTCTTGTATATCACCACGTCGAACACCTTGTTACCAAAGACGGAGCGAATCTCCTCCAGCACCTCGCGGGCGTGAATGGTGCCCGTGGTATACATGGTGGGCAGGATGCCACCCAGCTCGAGGGCAGGGTTGAGGCGGTCGCGGACACGGTCGATCGTTTCGAGAAGGAGCCGGATGCCACGCATGGCAAAGTATTCGCACTGCATCGGCACGAGGACTTCGTGGCTGGCGCAGAGAGCATTCACGGTGAGCAGGCCAAGACTCGGCGGCGAGTCGATCAGGATCACGTCGTACCAGTCCTGGAGGGGCTCGAGGACACGGCGCAGGATGAACTCGCGCCTTATCTCGGCAATGAGCTCGATCTCGGCCGAGGCGAGGTCGATGTTGGCCGGAATCAGGTCGAGGTAGGCCTGGACGGGATAGATCACGCGCTGCACGGCAAAGTCGGGATCGGACATCGCTGTGTAGAGCGTCTCCTCCAGGCCGATGCCGTCGATCCCCAGCCCTACCGACAGGGCACCCTGCGGGTCAAGGTCTACCACGAGCGTCTTTTTGTGCATTTGAGCCAGGGCAGCACCCAGGTTCACCACGGTGGTCGTCTTGCCCACACCACCTTTTTGATTGGTGACGGAAATCGTACGGACCACGTTGCCTCCTTTCACACGTCGAAGGGCGTGTGGCGCATCTAGGTGCGGCGCATATCTGCGCCTGGCACATCCACTGCCGGGGTCATGGCTTCGACCAGATCGGCGAGCCGAAGGTAATCGGTGGCCCCGCGTCCGCCGGGGGCGTACTCGAATATCGTCTGGCCGGAGCCGGGCGCCTCTGACAATTTAGTATCGATACGGATCGGATGCGTCACGCGCGATCCAAAATCCTTGATCAACGATTCGAGGACCATCTCACTGACACGCCGCCTCGGATCGTAAAAAGTGGGGATGATCAGGCGAATGACAGCGCCACTGCCAAGCAGGCGGGTCATGTCGCGCAGGTAGCGCATAAAGTGGCGGGCGCCTGCGAGCGCGAGCATTTCCATCGACACGGGGATAAAGACCTCGTCGACGTAGGCAACCGCGTTCACGGTGAGCAGGGTGGCAGACGGGGCGCAGTCGAGGAGGTGATAGTCATAGCCTTCGAGCCCGGCAAAAAGCTCGCCAAAGATCTCTTCGCGCGCCATCTCGAGCACCATGCGCTGCTGGGCCTTGAACAGCCCCAGGCTGCTCGGGAGCAGGTCGAGGTTCTCCCTGGCAGGCACCACGACCTCGGCCACCGTGGCGCGCCGGTTGAGCACCTCGGCCAAGGAC
>DATHUZ010000640.1:0-4249 GCA_035461725.1 Anaerolineae bacterium | reverse complement strand
CACGACGACCCATTCTCCGGTTGCCGGGTCGTAGGCCGGCATCCAGGGCAGGCCGTAGAGTACCTGCTGCACCTCGCCGGGCGTCCCAAAGTCGGTTCCGCGAAAAATGTTGATGGGCCGGTGGGTGGCCAGCAGGACGGCCAGCACGTCTTCAGGATCCTCGGGCACGCCATAGGTGAGCAGGTGGCCAATGGCGCCGAGGGTGGGAAAGTGCATGGTGCCCCAGTAGAGGTAGCCGCCGTACGAGGCCAGGCCGCCGCCCATGTAGGTGTGGGCGACGAGAGGGTCGGCCTCATAGTCGTCGGCTTGCCACACCTTTTGCCAGAGTGGGCTGTGGCCGGCGTCGAGGCCGCCCGGCGGGATGGGCGGGCTCATCCAGAGCCCGGAAAGCACCGTGGGCAGGTTGGGCGGGTTGAGGTCGGGCCAGGTGGTGACAAAGAGCTGTCCCTGGTGCACGGCGAGGTCGGCTGCTGCGGCGTCCAGGTGGCCGACCACCTCGAAGGCAAAGGGGTTGCCGGCGTCGCCCAGCCAGCGGAGCACGCTGCCGCCGCCCGCGCTGTTGCGCACCCCGGTATAGAGCACCCCTTCGTGGACCACCCACTTCCGGATGTCGTTGTACTCGGGCAGCACCGCCGAGCCGAGGTACGTGCCGTCGGTGTGGAAGGCAAAGAAATTGAGGCCACCGCCGGTACCGGCCCACGCCGCCAGGCTGGGACCGGCCAGCAGCACGACGTCGCCCAGGGTGCCGGCCGAGCGCAGGCCGAGGGTATCGGCGATGAGGGGGTCGGCCGGCGTGACTTTGATCTGGGTCCTCGTCGGCAGGTGGTAGCGATAGATGCTGGGTGGGCGCCAGTCGCCGAGGATCGACGGCAAGCCATAGTTCTGGCCGTAAGCGCTCAGGCCAAACTCGCACGCCCAGGCCCCGGTTTCATGGGGCGGGACGAGGCCCAGGATCTGGGATAGCACCAGGCAGGGCATGTTGGTGACGGTGCCGTACCATAGGTCGTCGCCCGCCTTGGTCAGGCCAAAGACGTAGCCCTCGTTGACCTTGGGCTGGCCATCCGGCCAGCCGGGGCAGGTGGGGTCGGCCACGTAGGGAGCGCCGAGCCCGTTGTAGCATTCGTCGGGCTGCGCCTTGGCCAACAGCTCGCGGTCCATAGTGGCCAACGAGTCGCCGAGCGGCGCGGCGTAGGTGTTGAGCCAGAACGCTTCCATCTCGGTCGGCGGCGACGGCTGGGCGCCGGCCGGGGGAAGGACGCCTGCCACCAGGCTGCCGGCGAGCAGCGTGCAGGTCACCAACCAGGACAACCATCCCTTTCGTAGCATCGTTCTCTCCTTTCTCTCTTGGTTCTGAGGATCGTCTCACCACCACCCCGGCGCATCGCCGCCCGCCGGGGTGGGCTGGGCATGCGCCGGCGCGGCCCACGCAGATCGTTCCCGGTGCTATCACCTCACTTTCCTGGAGAGGTGGCCCAGCTTGCAGTCCACCGTCTCTGCGTCGAGCCCATACTCTTGCAGCGAATAGTCGTGCCTGCTCTCGTACTCCCTGCTCGCCTCGGCCTCCCGGCGCAGGCGGCGCCGAAACGCGGCACTGGCCTGCAGGCCAAAATGGTCATAAATGGACAGCACCGTGCCTTCGGGGTCATCCACCAGCGCCGCATAGTCGACGTACAGGTGCCGCTCGGGCGGCAGCTCGGCGCCGGCCGTGGCGATGGTCCGGTAGTAATCAAAGGCCATCTCGGCCAGGGCCTGCGTCTCGGCCGAGTCCTTGTCAATGTCGGGCGAGTGCACCTGCCAGATGGCGTGAAAGAAGCTGAGGAGCGACGGGATGGTGTGGTAGGGATCGCGCATCAAAAAGATGAACCGCGCATCGGGGAATGTCTCCATCAACGACGTCAGGCGCCCGGTGGACAGGACGTTCTTGGACAGGAGGGTGCGCCCGCCGCCAGAGGCATAGAGGTGGCGCTGCACGGTGCCCCGGTAAAAGGCCATGAGCCGCCGGCGCCGGGCCGGGGGCAGGTCGTCGGCGAACTGCAATCCGTCGAGCTCGTCGACAAAGGGAAACAGTAGATAGAGGGCCGGCGTATGGAGGGTGTACACAAAGACCGCCTCGTCCTCTTCGGCGCCGGCAAAGCGGATGGGGTGGATGTTTTTCCATCCGGTCAGGACGTGCGAGTCGAGCCAACGGCGAAGGCGCGGCAGCAGGCGCAAGGCCAGCCCGTCGGCAGCGGCCAGGAGCCTGACGAGCTTGTAAAGCGAGACGGCCGGCAGCAGCGTCTGCCACGTTCGAAAGAAGGTGAACTGCTCGCTGTCCAGGCAGAGCAGTTGGTGCAAAAAGGTGGTGCCGCTGCGCGGCGTGGCAACGATAAAGAGCGGCTGCCGCACCGGCTGGCGGCGATAGCCCCGAAAAAAGAGGTCGTCGGCGAGCTGGCCGAGGCGCATCGCGACATAGAGTGCCCAGAAAGCCACGGCGGCGAGCAATAGGGTGGCGACCTGGCGGAGCGTCACCCGTCCCCTCGACAGTGTCAGGCGCACGCCGTGAGCAGCCGCGCGCAGATCGAGCATTGAACCTCCGGTCTTGTGCGAGCTGAAATTCCTGGCGACGTTGCTTAGGTGGGCGCGGGCGCTGCCCGGGATTCGACGAAGAGCGGCGAAGGACTGAACTGCATTGAACTGTGACCGGATCAGTATATCATAAAAACTCGCGATCGTCAACAGTTTTGTGCGGCGACGAGATTCGTTTGATTCACAATTCACGGTCATATTCCTGGCCAGATACTATGGCGAGCCGGGAATCGGACGAATTTCCAACGAGTGCCCGGCCAGCCCGCGCCTTGTGACATGTATCACTTTCGAGTATAATGACCTGCCGGAATAACACGACGAGGAGCTGACCATGACAGAGATCAAAGAACTATCCGCCTCCGACTTTGGCGCCCTGGCCCACATCTGGGCGGCCGCCTACCCGGGAGCCAAGATCGTGTCGCCAGAAGATCGAGAGCGATTCGCCGAGCGCGCGCTGCGCCTCCACGAGGACGACCCGACGTCGAGCTTCCATGGCCTCTTTCGCGACGGCGCCCTGCTGGGGGTCATGTGCCTGCACGATTTTCGGATGAACTTTCTCGGCACCGATCTGCCCGCGGGCGGCGTCGGCCAGGTGGCCGTGGACCTGCTCCACAAAAAAGAGCACGTGGCGAAAGAGATGATGCTCTACTTTCTGCGCCACTACCGCGAGCGCGGCGCCCCCCTCACCCTCCTCTACCCCTTCCGCCCCGACTTTTACGCCGACATGCACTTTGCCTACGGCACCAAGATGAGCCAATACCGGGTCAAGCCGGCCGCCTTGCCGAAAGGGCCGTCGAAGGCAGGGGTCCGCTACCTGGGACCCGACGACAAACAGGCGATCGCCGGCTGCTTTGACCGCTTGGCCGCGCGCACCCACGGCATGTGCTACAAGACCGAGCGCGAGATGCGTGGCCTCTTCCGGAACCCGCAGAACCAGGTCGTCGGCTGCGAGATCGACGGCCAACTGCGCGGGTACCTCGTCTACACTTTCGAGCAGGGCGACACGTTTATCACCAACGACCTTCACATCCACGAGTGGATCTATGACGGGCCCGAAGCGCTCTCCCGGCTCCTCACCTTCCTTCACACCCAGGCCGACCAGATCCGCGACGTGCTCGTCGACACCCAGGACGAGGATTTCCACCACCTGCTGCTGGATCCGCGCAACGGCTCGGGCCGGCTCATCCCCAGCGTCTATCACGAGAGCAACGCCCAGGGCGTGGGCCTGATGCTGCGCCTGGTCGACGTGGCGCGCGTGTTTGACCTGCTCGGCGAGCGCGATTTTGGCGGGCAGACGTGCACGCTCAGGCTCACCGTCGACGACTCTTTCCTGCCCGAGAACGCTGGCAGCCTCCTGCTCCGCTTCGAGCGGGGGCGGGTACAGCGCCTCGACGGCGGGGCGCACGACGTCGAGGTCAGGCTCGACGTGGGCCGGCTCTCGGCGCTGCTGGCCGGCACCGTCGATTTTCGCTCCCTCTACCACTATGGCCTGGTGCGCATCTCTGACCCCGCCTACGTCGAACCGGTTGCCCGCGTCTTTGCTGTCGACCGCAAACCGGTGTGCATGACGCACTTTTAGATGCGGCATTGAAACAGCAGCTTCAGGCGGATTCGGGGCCGTTGCTTTTCTGGAGGCCCGAGCTTGCTCGGGGAGGCTTCTACTCGGTAGATACCTCCCGAGCAA
>DATHUZ010000639.1:0-5500 GCA_035461725.1 Anaerolineae bacterium | reverse complement strand
GTGAACATTCAACCACCGCAACAGCCACCGCTCGCCGACAGTTATGAGGGGCTCCTGAGCCGTGCGAGGGCGCGCTATCAGGCCGGAGAGATGGAGGAAGCCACCAGGCTATACCGCCGGCTGACGGACAAGCTGGGCCGTTTGACCGACCGTGTCCTGGCGCTGCGGCCCGAGCTCGGGGATATCCGGGACGGAGCACAGTTCGAGCTCGCCAACGTCTTGTACCAGTTGAGCCACTTTGCAGAAGCAATCGAAGAACTGGATGCGCTCATCGCGCGCGAGCCCATAGGAGTCGAGGCGCTCCGGCGTAACAGAGCCGTGCTGCTGGTGGCCAAGGGAGACGTGGACGCCGGCCTGGCCGAGCTGTACGCGTTGGCGGAAGCAGATCCTCAAGACCCGGTCAACTGGCTGGCGATTGCCAGCGAGACACGCGTAGAAGGGCGCCTGGCGGAAAGCCAGGCAGCCATAGAGCACGCGCTCGAGGCAGCTCGTGCCCGGGAGAACGAGGATACGTTGGCCCAGGTTGAGTATCAGCGCTTTCTACTGCTGAAGGAGATGGGCCAGATCGACGAAGCGGTCGGCGCGTGGGAAGAGGCAGTGGACCACGATCCGGAAGCCGAAAAAACGGTGCGCGACGTGTACGAGATGCTGACCGAGGCAGGCAGGTACACCGAGGCGCTCGAATACGTGGCGCGCGATGAGAACGCCCTGCAAGCAGGAACTCAACGCGGGTTGATTGCCCACGCCACCGCGCGGCCGATCGATGCGCGCGACGCGTGGCGCGAGGTGGCGGCGATGGACCCGGACGCGTTCGAGTATGGACACGACGCGTGGGTCGAAGCCGTGCTGCGCCTGCGAGATCCGGTCCCTGCGCTCGAGTGGCTGGAGCGAGGGCTGCCGCGGTATGGAACCCCGCGGCTGCTGATGCTCGCAGGGACTGCGTGGGCGATGCAAGGCGACACAGACCTGGCAGCCAGGATGTTCCAGCAAGCGCTGCGATTAACCAGCCGGGAGCACCCGCCCAAGAAAAAGCTCGAGAGCGCCGACTGGCGCCTACTCAACACGCTCGTCACCGACGACGAGGTAAAAAAGGCCCTCCGGCCTTACTTTGCCGTCGTCGAGACCATCTGGGGCATGTAAGCCCCGCAGCGGCTGGACCCGAACGCGGCGCTGACGCAGCGCTCATCGTGGTCTCGCCGTCTTGCCGCAGGCGTGCACCTTGTGCTATAATCGGCAAGCACGCCCATGGCAAGCACCGAGGTGATCGATGCACTTTGCGGAAGCAAAAGAGGCATTCTATGCGCTGGAGGATCGTCTCCAGCGTGGTGAGATCTCAGAAGACCAGTTTCTCGACAGGGTTGCCGAGCTAGAAGTCACCGACCCTGAAGGCCGTCGCTGGCGGATCAGCGCCCGCGGCGGCCGCTGGCTGCTGCATGACGGACGCAGTTGGGTACCTGCAGATCCGGATCTGCAGGCCGACGACGTGTTGGCTGCGACGGTCAGCCTGCCGCTGGAGCCGGAGGCCATCCCACATACTCCTCCGCCAGAGCGACCGCGCCGGAGGCGGGCACTTGCCGCTGCCACAGCAGCAGGCGCTGCCACAGCCGGCGGAGCCACGGCAGCGGACACGGCGGAGATCACAACGGCTGCCGAGACGGTTGTCGTGCCGGCTGCGGTACTCGGGACGCGGGGCCGCAGGCGCGCGCGACCGCGTCCCGTCGCGTCCACAGCAGTGTCCGAAGTGGTAACCCCGGCACCCAGGGTGCGCCGGCCCGCCCTGCCCCGGATCGGCGCCGTGATGACGACGCTGCTCGTTCTCGCCTGTCTCGTCGCAGGCGGCGTATCGGCCTGGGTGTTGGTGCTGCGCGATCTGGGTGAAGGCACCCCGTCTCCGGCGGCGCCGACAGAAGTAGCGCTCATCCAGACGTATACACCACGCGCCGCGACGGCTACCTACACGCCCACCGCCACGCCGACGCCCAGCCGCACGCCGGTGCCCAGCAACACGCCACAGCCGACTGCGACCGACGTGCCGCCCACGCCCACGGCGGCCGGAGAAGAAGCGACGACGCCCGCCGTGGACGAACAGGGCTACACGGTGCAAGCAGGCGAAACGCTCCAAGAAATCGCGGTACGTTTTGGCATCTCTGTCGACGAGCTAGCCGCGGCCAACGGCATTACGAATATGGCGCTGGTTCGCCCGGGACAGGTTCTCACGATACCACCAGGCGGGTCCGCACCGGTATCAGAGGCGACGTCGACGCCGACGTGGACCCCAATTGCCGTCTCCACGTCCGCTCAGACAAGCACGCCAGCAACGCCCGGCACCAGAGCCACAGCTTTAGCCACGGTCACGTCTGAAACGGAAACGCCCACACCAAGCGCTACTCCGACAGCTACCAAATCACCGGCCACATCGACCCCAACGCGAACCCCGACGCCAAGCGGGCCAACCGCTACACCGCAGCCCACGAACACCCCGGCGCCCACCGTGGCGCCGACGGCCAGGCCATCGGCACTGTCAGGCAAGATCGCTTTTACCGTGTGGAACAAGTTTGAGAACGAGTACGATCTGTACGTCAGCCGCATCGACGGGCAAGGACGCAATCTGCTCGGCACCGGGTTCCGCCAGCCGCAGTTTCGCCGGGACGGTGCCGCGCTGGCGGTGAACGGCGAAGCCCCGAGCTTTGACCACCTGGTCAAGATGAACGCGAGTGGTGGTGAAAAGATCGAGGTGAGCAACTATTCGGAGGACGCGTACCCGACGTGGTCGCCCGACGGATCGATCGTGGTGTACTCGACGCTGTCGTGGGGCGACGGCGTCAGCCGTCTCGGCATTGTGAACGACATGTTCGGCAAGCAACAGGACTGGATCCGAACGGCGCAGACTGAGGTGCGTGGCGAGTATCCGTACTGGATGGAAGACGGGCGCGTGGTGTATCACGGCTGCGACTTTTTGGTCGATCAGGGGGCTTGTGGCCTATTCTGGGTGGGCGCGGGTGGTGGCAACTATCAAAAGATCACGGGAAATGGCACGGACACGGCGCCCGCCGGGCATGGCCAGAAGGTGGCCTTTATGTCGGCGCGCGATGGAAACTGGGAAGTGTATCGCGTGAACATGGACGGCAGCGGGCTGCAGCGGTTGACGAACAGCGCGTCGCAGGATGGTCTCCCCACCTGGTCACCCGACGGAAAGTCGATCGCCTTTGTCTCGAACAGAGGGGGGGCGTGGGCGATCTGGGTGATGAACGCCGATGGTGGAAACCAGGTCAAGCTGTTTGATCTCGGTGGGGCATACGGCGCCGGAGATCACGACTGGACCACCGAGCGGATCTCCTGGGCACCGTAGGGCGCGAGCGTGGTGCACGAGATCGCAGGGAACCGAGTACCGGGCATCGCGATCGTGGCCCTCATCGTGGGCCTGGTCGCGGTGGCGGCGTTCGGCACTGTCCCGGCAGTGGGCGAGCCGTCGGTGCTGGGCACGGCGACACCTACGGCGACCGCAACGCTGACGCCCACGGTGACACCGACCTGGACGCCCAGCCCAACACACACACCGACGGCGACGCCCACGCTCACGGCGACGGCAACCCCGACGGCAACGCCAACCCGCACACCGCGCCCCAGCCCCACGCCCACAGTGCCGACACCCACGCCGCTCCCGGCCGAAGGACACCTGTGGCTCCTGCCGCCGATCGGTCCGGGCACCGAGGGCGACAGGCAGCCCGGCACTTATTTTCCATACGGCTCGACAGGGGGTGGTCGTTACCGCCTGCATCATGGCGTCGATTACATGAACCCGGCCGGCACGCCCGTGCTGGCAGCCGCGGCAGGCAAGGTGATCCTGGCAGGAAATGACGCCGAGGTCGTATACGGCCTCAAGCTCGACTTTTATGGGAACCTGGTCATCCAGGAGCTGGATCTGCGCTGGAACGACCAGCCCGTTTTCCTGCTCTACGCCCACATGTCAGAGCTAAAGGTGGTCGAGGGCCAACACCTGGAAACGGGCGATGTCGTGGGACTGGTAGGGATGACGGGTGTGGCCATTGGCAACCACCTCCACCTGGAGGTGCGGCTGGGCGCCAACGACTATGAAGCCACGCGCAACCCTGTCCTCTGGCTCAAACCGGAGGCGGGGCAAGGAGCGATCGCCGGACTGGTGGTGGACGCGGCGGGGAACCCGGTGCCCGAGCTGCCGGTCACTTTTTTCCGGGCAGAGGAACCGTCCAGGTGGTGGCGCGAGGTGCAGACGTACGCCGCGATCGAAGTCAACCCCGACGACAGCCTGGGAGAGAACTTTGCCCTGGCCTACGTGCCGGCGGGCAGCTATCTGGTAAAGGTCAAGGTGGGGGCCAAGTCATATGTGGCACCGGTGGTGGTAAAGCCTGGAGAGATTGGATACGTCGAGATCGAAATAGAAGGGTAACCCGGTTACCCTGTTCGTACCGAGAGGGATCAAGAAGGTGAAACGGAATCAAAAGCTACTGCTCACCCCGGCCCGAGGGTGCCTCGGGTTCGTCCTTGTTGTCGTGGTCAGCCTCACGGTGACGGCATGTGGGAAGCGCGATGGAGTCGTGGAGGGCACGGTGCGTGGCGTGGACCCGAATACGGCCCAGGTCCAGGTCGTGATCTATGACCTGACGCGCTCGGACGACGTTCCGGGCATGGACGTGTTCCACAAGGGTGTCATCGTGCAAAAAGCGCTGGTCGACGCAAACGGTCACTTTGCCTTCACGCTGCCCGCGGAGGAGTATGTGCTGCAGGTATGGCTGGACGGCTACGAGGTCGTCGACAGGATGATCGAAGTGGAATCGGGGCGCACGACGACACTCGACCTGGAGGTAGCACCTCCTTCCTCATAGGATCTCGTGGCTCGCACGGCTCAGACCGCGCGCGGGCTGTATTGCGAGTTGTCTGTAATTTTGCCACCAGGGCGCGGGAACCGCGCCCCTACAAAATTACACGACTTTTGGCATACTGTCCCGCGGGGTGGTATACATGGCGATGATGTTCTCTATGGGTGTATCGGCCTGGAGGTAGTGAGCGGAGGTGCAGATGTATCCTCCGCCCGCCCCCAGCACGCGGCAGCGGTCGAGCACCTCGGCCCGTACCTCGGCAGGCGTGCCGTGAGGCAGCGTGTGTTGGATGTCCACCCCCCCGTGAAACGACAGGCGATCACCAAACTCGGCCTTGATGCGAGCCATATCCATGCCCGCGGCACGTGGCTGCAATGGATTGAGCACGTCGATGTCCATTTCGTCGACAAAGGCGCCGATGAGCGGATAGACTGCGCCGCAGGAGTGGTACATGATCTTGACGGGGTAGCGTGCCCCGCGGATCGCAGCGTTCAGGCGCTGGTGGCGGGGCAGGATCTGCTTGCGCCAGGTGCGCGGCGACATGAGCAGCCCGCTCTGGATGCCAACGTCGTCGTACGTGTACACCATGTCGAGCAGGCCGCCGGCAGCCTCGATCACGCGCAAGGTGTTCTCGATATAGATAT
>DATHUZ010000638.1:0-5086 GCA_035461725.1 Anaerolineae bacterium | reverse complement strand
CGACACCTTGACGTCGACTATCGGATGGTCCCCGAGCACGCCCTTGGTCATCGCGTCGCGGATGCCCGCCTCCACCGAGGGGACAAAGGCGCGCGGCACGGTGCCGCCCACCACCTTGTTCTCAAAGACGAACCCCTGGCCCGACTCGAGCGGCTCGATCTCGATGTCCACCACGGCAAACTGGCCACGACCGCCGGTCTGCTTGACCAGGCGGCCCTCGGCCGCTGCCGGGCGCGTGATCGTCTCATAATAAGCCACCTGCGGCCGCCCGACGTTGGTGCCAACTCCAAACTCACGCTGCAGCCGGTCGATCACCACGTCCAGGTGCAGCTCACCCATCCCCGCGAGCACCGTCTGGCCCAGCCGCTCGTCCTGGCGTACCTGCAGCGTCGGATCTTCCTCCAACAGCCGCTGCAGCGCCTCCGACAGCTTGTCCTGGTCAACCTTGGTGCGTGGCTCCACCGCCAGCTCGATCACCGGCGCCGGGAATGAGATACGCTCCAGCGACACAGGATGATCCTCGTCGCACAGCGTCTCACCTGTCGTCGTCGCCTTCAGGCCCAATACCGCGCCAATGTCCCCGGCCGGGATCTCGTCCACTTCTTCGCGGCGGTCGGCGTGCATCCGCACCAGCCGCCCAATCCGCTCGCGCTGCCGCGAGGCAGGGTTGTAGAGCGATTCTCCGCGGCGCACCACGCCCGAATAGACCCGAAAGTAGACGAGCCGGCCCATGTACGGATCGGTGCTGATCTTGAACACGAGTGCCGCCGTCGGTGCCTCCGGATCGTTCGGGACGACGACCGTCTCGCCGGTCTCGGGCTCTTTGCCTTCGAGCGGCGGTACCTCGAGCGGCGACGGCAAGTACTGCACCACCGCGTCGAGCAAGAGCTGCACGCCCTTGTTGCGCAGCGCGGCGCCTGCCAGCACCGGCACGGCCTGGCCTGCCAGCGTCGCACGGCGCAGGACGGCACGGATCATCTCAGACGGCAGCGGCTCACCCTCCAGGTAGAGCTCTGCCATCTCGAGCGCTCCGTCCACGTCCAGCTCGGTCAGGTGGTTGATCAACTCCTCGCGGCGCTGTGCTGCCTCTTCCACCATATCGGTGGGGATCGGCGCTACGCGCGGCTCCGGATGCTCGGCGTCGCAAAAGAGGATCGCCTGCTCCTCGATCAGGTCGATCACGCCGCAAAAGTTGTCCTCGCGCCCGATCGGCACCTGCACGGCGACAGGGTTCGCGCTCAGCCGCTTCTCGATGCTCCGAATCGTCTTCCAATAGTCGGCACCCACCCTGTCCATCTTGTTGACAAAGCAGATACGCGGCACCCTGTACCGGTCTGCCTGCCGCCACACGGTCTCTGACTGCGGCTCTACGCCCGCCACGCCGTCGAACACGACGACGCCGCCGTCGAGCACGCGCAGGCTGCGCTGCACCTCGGCGGTAAAGTCGATGTGGCCCGGCGTGTCGATGATGTTGACCTGATGGTCGCGCCACTCGGTCGTGATCGCTGCCGACTGGATCGTAATCCCTCGCTCGCGCTCCTGCGGCATAAAGTCGGTGATGGTCGTCCCCTCGTCGACACTGCCCAGCCGGTGAGTTCGGCCACTATAAAAGAGCACCCGCTCCGTGACTGTCGTCTTGCCGGCGTCGATGTGAGCGATGATGCCGATATTTCGTATTCGGTTCATGCTTTTCTTCATACTCTTGTCCATTTTCCTGCTCCTCCAAACAGCCGCGCTCGCTCACGATGCGTCACGGGCAACAAAAAAACGGCCGGCTTGTCGTCCTGACAGCACTGCGTAACAAGCCGCCCGTCCGGCTATCTCAATCGACATCGCGCCAGGCTCTGGCACCCGGCGCGACACATCATTATATCACATTGGCGGCCGGCGTCAAAATCAGAGAGGGTAGTGGCGTGCGCCGGTCACACCGAAGCGGTGCTGCAAGCAGTCGAAAAACGAGAAAAGGGGCCGAGTCGAAATCCGCCCCGGCCCCTCTGCAATCGCGTAGGTGATTAGTCGCCGCTGCCGCTCTTGACCTTGATCTGGCGCGGCTTGACTTCCTCGGCCTTGGGAATGGTCAGCGTGAGCACGCCATTCTCAAAAACGGCCTCTGCCTTTTCGGCCTGCACAGGCACGTTCAGTGTCAGCGTGCGGCTGAAGGGCCCAAAGCGCCGCTCCTGAATCACGTAATCCACGTTCTCGGCCGGCGGCTGAATCGTGCCCCGAATCGTCAACGTTTCCCCTTCAATTGTGATGTCGACGTCCTCCGGGCTCAGCCCGGGCACCGAAGCCAGGATCACCACCTTCTCTGGCGTGGAATAGGCATCCACAGGCAGCAGCTCCACCCGCTCGCCCCGGCGCCAATCCTGCCTGCGCCCATACGTCTCATCGTACAGCCGGTCCACCGCCTGCTGCATCGTCATCAGGGTGCCCAGCGGCTCCCAAATATTGCGTCGTGCCATGATTGATCTCCTTCCCCTGTCAAAATTCGTGTTGTCTGTCTACTGCTGCTGCGTGTCGACGTCGAATGATTCCTGCTGCCCTTCCTGTTGGCGGCTCTGCACCCGGATGCTCCTGGGCTTGACCTCTTCCGCCTTTGGAAAAGTCAGTGTCAGCACGCCGTCGGAATAGTCGGCCTCTGCCTGGTCGGCCTGGATGCCACCTGGCAGCGTGATCTGGCGACAGTAGGAGCCGTAGCGACGCTCGCGCCGCAAATACCTCTCCTCGTTGACCTCTTCTTCTTGCTTGGTCTCGGCACGAACACTCAGCGTGTCGCCTGTCACCGATACCTCAATGTCGTCCGCCTTGACACCCGGAATGGCGGTCTTGACCACCACGTTGTCGTCGGTCTCGTACATGTCGACGGCGAGCGATTCTTCGCCCCAGCCAAACGGCATCGGCGGGCGCAGCATCCCCTCCTCGAACATACGATCCATGGCGTCACGCAGCGACATCAACTCTCGCCTGCGAAATGGGTCCCATCGAATCAAGCCTGCCATTTTCTACCTCCATAGAAAAGCTGTTGTCTGTGTGTATCGAATCAATGACGTGGATTTTCCGCGCGCAGCCCTCTCTGGCTGCAGATGATATTGTAGGCGGCTTCTGTTAGATTACCATTGGAGGATCGTTAGAGATCTATTAGACTTGGCGTGCCATCGTTCTTGTCGCCATTGGCGCGACGTGATAGAATAAAGCACCCGCGTCGGACCTACAGGCAGCGGATTTCTTCAAAGAGGAGGGATAGACGTGATCGCGATCGTGAACGGCAAGGTGATGACCATGACCCGGGGGACGTTCGATCCGGGCACTGTGTTGGTGGAGGGTGGGCGGATCGTCGCCGTGGGCGACAACGTCGTGATCCCTGAAGACGCGGAGCGCTACGATGCCGCCGGCAAGGTGGTGATGCCCGGCCTGCTCGACGCCCACTGCCACGTCGGCCTCTTTCCCGACGGCATTGGCTGGGAATATGCCGACGGCAACGAGATGACCGATCCCATCACACCTCACATGCGCGCCATAGACGCGGTGCACCCCAACGATCCGGCGTTTCCCGAGCTCGTCGCCGCCGGCGTGACCACGGTGCTCACCCTGCCCGGCAGTGGCAACGTGATCGGCGGGCAGGGTGTCTGCCTGAAAACCGTGCCCCGCCCCACCGTGGAAGAGATGGTGGTGCTGGAGCCGGCAGGGATGAAGATGGCACTCGGCGAGAACCCCAAGCGCGTCTACGGCGAACAGAAAAAGAACCCTTCCACGCGCATGGGCAACGCGGCCGCACTCCGTGCGGCCCTCGTCGACGCGCAGAACTATGTGATCAAGTGGCGGCGCTACGAGGAGGACCTGGCCCGGTACGAGGCCAAGGTGAAGGCGGGCGACGAGGCCGAAGCGCCCAATCCGGTAGAGCGCGATCTCAAGCTCGAGGCGTTAGGCAAGGTGCTGCGCCGCGAGATGAAGGTGCGCGTCCACGCCCACCGCGCCGACGACATGCGCACCGCCATTCGCATCGCCGAAGAGTTTGGGCTCGACCTCACGCTCGAGCATGCGACCGAGGGATACAAGATCGCCGGCCTGCTGGCGAGCAAGGGAATCCCTGTCACTGCCGGCCCCATCCTCTTCTCGCGCGTCAAGTACGAGCTGAAGGACATGACGCCCCAAAACCCGGCATTGATGAGCCGGGCAGGTGTCAAGGTCGCGCTCCAGACCGACGAGACGTCGGCCGTCAAGTACCTTACCATCAACGCCGCCCTCGCCGTCCGGGAAGGGATGGCCGAGGAAGAGGCGTTGAAAGCCATCACCATCTATCCTGCCCAGATCATTGGCGTGTCCGACCGCGTCGGCAGCCTCGAGGCAGGCAAGGACGCCGACGTCGTCGTGTTCGACGGCCATCCACTCGACTACCGGACGGTGGTCGACCTGGTGTTGGTCGATGGGCAGGTGGCCTATCGACGGCCAGAGGAAACGCCCGAATCGTGAAGGCCGGTCCGTTCGTCAAGTGGGCGGGAGGCAAGGGTCAGCTCCTGAGCCAGCTCGATCCGTACCTCCCGCCCCACTTTGGGCGCTACGTCGAGTCATTTGTCGGTGCCGGCGCCCTCTTTTTCCACCTCTACAATCGAGGCCGGCTCGCCGGCCTCGACGTGATCCTGATCGACAGCCTGGCAGAGCTGATCGACTGTTACCGCGTGGTGCGCGACAGCGTGGACGAGCTCATCGCCGGGCTGGAGCAGCACGAGGCGCACAAGCACGATCCTGACTACTACTATGCTGTCCGTGCCTGGGACCGCCACCCCGGCTACCAGGAGCGCGGCGACGTCGAGCGGGCGGCACGCTTTATCTATCTCAACCGCACGTGCTACAACGGGCTCTACCGCGTCAACCGCAAGGGCCAGTTCAACGTCCCCTTTGGCCGCCACGCCAATCCGGCTGTCTGCGCCCCCGGCCGTCTGCGCGCTGCAAGCCAGGCGTTGCAGGGAGTCACCCTGCTCGCCGCCGATTTCTCCCGCTGCGAGCAATTCGCGGCGGCGGGCGACCTCTTCTATTTCGATCCGCCCTACCATCCCCTATCTTCCACCGCCCACTTTACCGGCTATAC
>DATHUZ010000637.1:0-1521 GCA_035461725.1 Anaerolineae bacterium | reverse complement strand
CAGCGAGACGGCGTCTGTGCCCATCGAGATCTTGACGCCTGCCTCCATGGCGCGTCGAAAGGTCGCGCCGTGCACCTCTGCCAGCCGTTTCGCCTTTTCCACGCGATACGCCGGCATCTTGCCAACCTTGCCCGCCTCGATGATGCGGTGGTACACGGACATGGTGGGCGACAGGAAGGTGCCCTGCTCGAGCATCCGCTCGATCACGTCATCGTCGAGATAGACACCATGCTCGATCCCGTCGACGCCGGCGAGGAGCGCGTTCTTGATCCCACCCGTGGCGTAGGCATGTGCGGTAGCGGGCCTGCCACGTTTGTGCGCCTCCTGGACGGCGGCGCGCATCTCGTCGACTTCAAGCTGCCACGACGTGGGCAGCTCACCTGGCGTCGCCACGCCGCCTGTCGCCATGAGCTTGATCACGTCGGCGCCATGCTTGAGCTGCTCGCGCGCAGCACGCCGCAGCCCGATGATGCCATCCGCTTCCAGGACGCCCTCGTTGTATCCATGTCCACCCGTCATCGCGATGGCGCGCCCTGCCACGCGCATCCGCGGGCCGACGATCCACTTCTCTTCCACACCGCGTTTGACCGCGTGGATCGCATCCCAGGGTGAAGAGAGGTCGCGGACGGAGGTCACGCCCGCACACAGCGCAGAGCGTAAATAGTTGGTCACCCACACGGTGGCCTCGGCCTCGGTAAAACCGGCGTTGTGGGGGTAGGTAAAGACGTGGACGTGGCCGTCGATCAGGCCCGGCAGCACAGTGCAGCCTGTGGCGTCGAGCCGATGCACGCCACTGTGCAACTCGCCCAGGTCGGCGCCGCGCCCAACGGCGACGATACGCCCCTCCTCGATGGCGACGATTCCGCGCGTGATCGGCTCCTGCCCGGTTGCCGGGATGACCAGGCCCCCGTGTATGATGGTCTGCATGTGACCTTGTCCTTTCAAGATGTGCCCCGGCGAGCGTTACCCGCTCGCCGGGGCGCGGGAGTTGTGACGAAATGACCGAGCCTACCGGCCTACGGCTCGAGAACCACCCACTCGTAATAGTCGGCGCCGACGGGCTGGGGCTGATAGCCGCTGACCTTGTTCGAGAAGAGGAGTGGCGTGTTGTTGTGCACCACCCACACGCGGGCAGCGTCGTCATGGAGGAGTTGCTCTACTCTCTTGTAGATCTGCTCGCGCTCGGCCTGGTCAGGATTGACGGCGGCTTCGTAAAGGAGAGACGACACTTCCTGGTTGACGTAGAACGCCTCGCGTGCCTCTGGCTGTTTCACTTCATCGGCAGAGCTCAAACCGCCGAAAAAGTAGTTGTGAAAGTTGTCGGGGTCACCGTTGTCGCCACCCCAGCCGAGCATGTAGAGGCCGGCGAGCTGACCGTTGCGGCGCATGCCGAGGTAGGTGGCCCAGTCGCCCGCCAGCTCGAGTCGGACGTTGAGCCCGCCCTTTGCCAGGTCGGCTGCCATCGCCTCGCCGATTTCCTTGGGGCTTGGATAGTAGAAGCGAGTCACCGGCATGTAGTAG
>DATHUZ010000636.1:0-2248 GCA_035461725.1 Anaerolineae bacterium | reverse complement strand
GATCGACGGTTATCGGCAGGCCGAGGGTCAGGGCCAGAGCCAGGGCCACCAGGGCCAGCACCGCCAGAAATTTGCCCAACACCAGCTGCGGCAGCTTCACTGGCAGTGTGAGCAGGACCTCCAGGGTCCCGGCCCGCTGCTCCTCGCTCCACTGGCGCATGGTGAGCGCCGCGACGAGAAAGAGGAGCAGGACCGGCATCCAACGAAAGAGGGGGCGGACGTCGGCAATGCCGCGCGCGAAAAAGCCCTCGACCCAGAAAAAGGCAAAGAGGGTGACGACGAGAAAGGTGCCGAGAAAGATGAGGGCGAGGGGCGACCCAAAGTAGGCGCTGAGCTCTTTGCGGGTAACTGCCCAGATCTGCTTCACGCCGCACCTCCTGCCGCCGTGGTGACGAGGTCGTTAAAGATGGCTTCGAGGGTGCGCACGTCGCGCCGCAGCTCGACCAGGGGCCAGGCGCTGTCGCGCGCGAGGCGATAGACAGCAGGGCGAAGGTCGACAGCCCCGGGGGCGGCAGACACACGGTAGGCAGTGAAGCCATTCGCGCCGGGCATCTGCTCGACGTGGCCGACGCCGTCGAGGGCGCGGAGCGCAGCCGCAGCACCGGCAGCGTCTCCGGCGAGCTGCAGGACGACGTCGGCGGACCTGGCCAGCTCGCCGATGCGTGCATCGGCCCGCACCTCACCATTCAAGAGGATGATCACGCGGTCGCAGATCGCTTCGACCTCCGACAGGATGTGGGTGGAGAGCAGGACCGTGCTCTGCTGTGCCAGGCGGCGGATCAGGTGGCGCACCTCGACGATCTGTGTCGGGTCGAGGCCGATCGTCGGCTCGTCGAGGATGAGGAGCCTGGGGCGGTGGAGGATGGCCTGGGCGAGTCCGACGCGCTGGCGGTAGCCCTTGCTGAGGTGGCCGATGGGCCTGGTGAGATGGCGCTCCAGGCCGGTGGCGCGGATCGCGCTCGATAGGAGCGCGCGCTGCTCCTCCTCGGGAATCCGTCGCAGGTCGGCGATCATCTGCAGGTAGCGCTGCACCGACAGCTCGGGATAGAGGGGGGCGTTTTCAGGGAGGTAGCCGATCCGCTCCTGCACCTGGAGCGGGTGGCTGACCACGTCGACGCCGTCGACGAGGGCGGTGCCACTCGTCGGCTGCAGGTAGCCGGTCAGAATTTTCATCATCGTGGTCTTGCCCGCGCCGTTGGGGCCGAGCAGGCCGATGATCTCGCCGGCGTCGACGTGGAAAGAACCGTCGTTCAGGGCCTGGACCGGCCCGTACGACTTGTTCACGTCTTGCACATCGATCATGTCGCTTCTCCTTTGCGAGCGAGCGCGAACTGCCGCGTTCGTACCTTACTTTTTTGCGTCGGATTTCTCGTCGGAACTGGCCTTGGTTTCTGAGCTGGTCTCTGACTTGGTTTCCGCTTTGTTCCTGCCACTCTTGCCGGACGTCGAGGTCGAGCCATTGCGCCGGTTATCGGTCACGTAAAAGCCAGAGCCTTTGAAGATGATGGCCGGCCGGGAAAGGAGGCGATGGACGTTGTCGTGGCCGCGAGGGCACGTCGCGGGCGGCGCATCGCCAAAGCGCTGCAGTTTTTGAAATTGAATGCCACATTCTCCACATTCGTACTCGTACAAAGGCATGATCCTACCTCACATCCAATCCTGTTCCATCGACCCGATTCGAACGCCTGTTATACCACAACAGGCGGGTTTGTGTCAACTCGGCCCCAAAGCAAGCTTGCGACGGTGTTTCAGAATCGTAGGTCACCGCGACAACGGCTCGCCTTGGAGGCCAAGCTTGCGCAGCAAGCCGCTTGCTCAGGAGCTGTCGGCCGGGCAAAAGCCTCCCCGAGCGAGCTTGGGCCTCCAGAAAGGCAGCTCTGGACGTAGAAGGGGCCGCGCCCCCACGGAGGCGTGGCCCCTGTCTGTGCCGGACAAGTCGCCCGGTGCCTAACAGCTTTCAAGACAGGTCCCAGCGCGTGGGCCGGTCTCGCGTCGGTGCCTAGTACGGCATCTGGGGCGCCGCCGGCGCCGGTGCCTCTTCCTGCGGAATGTCGCTGATGAGTGCCTCGGTGGTCAGGATCATGGCGCCGATGCTGGCCGCGTTCTCGACCGCGCTGCGCGTCACCTTCACCGGGTCGATGATGCCACGCTCCAGCATGTCCACGTACTCGTTGCGCAGCACGTCGTAGCCGACCTTCTTGTTGTCCTGCTCGCGCTGCTGCCGCTGCACGTTCTCCACGATCACGGC
>DATHUZ010000635.1:0-4151 GCA_035461725.1 Anaerolineae bacterium | reverse complement strand
GCTCGCGCATGTCGGTGATCTCGATTTCCCAGATGGGCTCCTCACCCTCCTCGGCGTAGCGGGCCAGTACACCGGTGTCGGATATCTGCCCGCCCGACTCGACGTAGAAGGGTGTGGCGGCGAGCACGACCTCGACCTGGTCGCCCTCGTTGGCGCGCTCGATCCGCTCGCCTTCGCGCAGGATGGCCAGCACCATCGATTCCACGTCGAGGGTCTCGTCGTGCAGGCGCTCGACGCCGTCGACGCCGATGCGACCCTCGTCGCGCAGCTCGTTCAGCAGGTCGACGTACACGGCCAGGTCCTCGGCGTCGCCGTGCACGAACTGATGGGCGGCGCGGGCACGGGCGCGCTGTTCGTCGAGGGCGCGGCGGAAGCCGGCCTCGTCGACGGTAAAGCCTCGCTCGGCGGCGACGTCGCGCGTCAGGTCGAGTGGGAAGCCGAAGGTGTCGTAGAGGCGGAACGCCTCGTCGCCCGGCACGACGGTTTCGCCGCGCGCAGGGAGCGTGTCCATGATGTCGTCGAGCAGGGCGAGCCCGACGTCGAGTGTGCGCTGAAAGCGGTCCTCTTCCTGGCGGATGACGTTGAGGATGAACTCGCGGCGGCGCACCAGCTCGTCGTAATGGCCACCGAACATATCGATGACGACCTGGGCCACCTCGCCGAGGAATGGGCCGGTGAAGCCGAGCTTGCGCCCAAAACGGGCGGCGCGGCGCAGGATCATGCGCAGCACGTAATTGCGCCCCTCGTTGCCGGGGATGACACCGTCGCCGACGAGGAAGGTGATGCCACGCCCGTGGTCGGCGATGACGCGGTAGGGGACCTGGTGCTCGACAACCTGCTCGTCGGTGTGGCCCAGCATCTCTTGCACCTTGTGAAAGATGGGCTGGAAGAGGTCGGTGTCATAGTTGGCATGGACGCTCTGCGAGATGGTTGTGGCGCGGTCGAGACCGAGGCCGGTGTCGATGTGTTTGGCGGGCAGCTCGGTCAGCAGACCGTCGGGGTCACGGTCGTACTGGATGAAGACCAGGTTCCAGAACTCGAGGAAGCGGGCGCAGTCGCCGTTGACGCCGCAGACGTGGCCCGGCACGTCTTGCATGTCGCAGTATTCGGGGCCGCGGTCGTAGTGGACCTCGCTGCACGGCCCGCACGGGCCCACAGGTCCCATGGCCCAAAAGTTGTCGGTGCGGCCAAAGGTGAGGATGTGATCGTGGGCGATGTCGGTCTCGGCCTGCCAATGGCCGCGCGCCTCTTCGTCGGTGGGCAGATGGCCCTGGTCGTCCTCGAAAATGGTGGCATAGAGGCGCTCCTTGTCCATCTGCCACACCTTGGTGACGAGCTCCCACGCCCAGCGGATGGCTTCGCGCTTGTAATAGTCGCCGAAGGACCAGTTGCCCATCATCTCGAAGAAGGTGTGATGGTAGGGGGACGGGCCGACCTCGTCGAGGTCATTGAGGTGGCCGGAGACGCGCATGCACTTTTGGGCGTCGGCGACGCGCGGTGCGCGCGGCTCCTGGAGGCCGAGAAAGATATTTTTGAACTGATTCATGCCGGCGTTGGTGAGCAGCAGGGTGCTATCGCCCACAGGCACCAACGGCGCGCTGGGCACGATCAGGTGATCCTTGCTCGCGAAAAAGTCGAGAAAGCTCTGGCGCACCTCGGCGCCTGTCATTCGTTTCATGCCGTGAAACTCCTCATCTACGTCTCGTCGCCACGTATCCGCGGCGGCAGCAGCTTGGCATTGTAGCTCATGTTTGAGGAGATGTCAAATGCTTCCTGCGGTTGGCGGTGGGGACGAGGAGAGGGGGAACAGGGAGCTGGACACGGATTTAGACGGATGAGACGGATTTACAGATCTGACGCAATGACAAATGCGATTGCCCCAAGCACCACGCTTGACAGGCATGACCCGGCGTGCTACAATCGCCGGAGTAACCATGCTCTCTGTCGGGCCATCGCGCAGAAAGGAACTTGTACAAAATGGACACCCGTGACACCGATCGGGGGCGATGGCTCGCGCTGGCGCTGGTGGCTACCACCCTCGTCCTGTCGATGTCGACCTGGTTTTCGGCCTCGGCCGTGCTCCCACAGTTGCGCGTTTTCTGGGATCTGTCGCCTGGCACCTCTGCCTGGCTGACGATCGCCGTCCAGATAGGGTTCGTTGCGGGGGCCATCGCATCCAGTCTCCTTAACCTGCCTGATGTTGTGGCACCCCGGCACGTGATCCTGGGCGGCGCGGCCGGTGCTGCGCTGGCAAATCTGCTGCTGCGTGCGGCCGGCGGGCCAGAGGTGGGCATTCCACTCCGTTTCGCCACCGGGTTCTTTCTCGCAGGTGTCTACCCGCCTGCTTTCAAGCTGATGTCGACGTGGTTCCGTGAGGGTCGAGGGCTGGCGCTCGGCGTGCTGGCGGGCGCGATCGTGGTGGGCAACGGGGTGCCACACCTGGTCGATGGCCTGGGCGGCCTGGACTGGCGGCTCGTGATCGATGCCACGTCTGCACTCACGGTGGCCGGCGGACTGATCGCCGAGTTTGCCGTCAAGCAGGGACCGTACCCCTTCCCGTCGGCGGCTTTTGACCCGCGCCAGGCCGCGCGTGTCTTGGCGAATCGAGGCGTGCGGCTGGCGACGCTCGGGTACGTGGGCCACATGTGGGAGCTGTTCGCCGTGTATGCCTGGTTCTCGACCTTTTTCGCCGATGCACTGCGTCTCCGGGGGATCACACCCGGCTCGAACGCGGCGTTCGCGACCTTTGCGTTCTTTTTCGCCGGGGGCATCGGCTCGTGGCTGGGTGGGGTGCTCGCCGGGCGGTGGGGCAAGCCGAACGTGGCAGCCTGGGCGATGACCCTGTCGGGAAGCTGCTCGATCCTCGTCGGCCTGTTGTTCGGGCTGCCACCCTGGCCGATCCTGCTCGTCGGGCTCGTGTGGGGCCTGACCGTGGTCGCCGACTCGGCCCAGTTTTCGACGCTGGTCACAGAACATGCGGACCAGGCGTACGTTGGCACCGCCTTGACGCTCCAGCTCGCTGCCGGGTTCATGGTCAGTGTGGCCACCATCTGGCTCATCCCTCTGCTGCAGGAGGCGATCGGTTGGCGCTGGGCGTTTGCCATCCTCGCACCCGGGCCGTTTCTCGGCGTGTTGGCGATGCTCCGCCTCAAAAAGCGCCACCAGGTGAGCGTGCGGGAGCGCCAGGCCGACTCGAGCGTCTAGCCGGACTTGAATGTTTTTGGTTTTTATCGTACAATATGGGTGTTGTTACCCCGACGCATGAGTAGGAAGAAGGAGAAGGGAGGAGGAGAAGAGATGTCAGAATATGAGCGACGGCGCGACGAAAAGCAGGAAAAGAATGAGAAGGACAGCGGCGATAACTGGGACGAAAAGTGGCGCAACGACCCGGTGAACGCCGCGGTGTGGGCCCTGATCCTGATCTGGGCCGGCCTGGTGCTGCTTTTTGAGAACATGGAGGTGCTCGACTTTGGCACGCCGGGGGCCGTGTCGGTCGGCTTTGTCGGTGCGGGCCTGATCCTCCTGGGGGGCGTGGTTGTGCGCCTGGTGGTGCCGGCATACCGGCGGCCGGTGACAGGCAGCGTCATCCTGGGGCTGGTTTTCATCGGCATCGGGCTGGGCAATCTCTTTAGCTGGGACGTTGTGCTGCCGCTGGTGCTGATCGCGATTGGGATCGCGGGGCTGCTCGCCTACTTTCGCACGAGGAGATAGTTACACAGAGATACACAGAGATACACAGAGATAAACGGAGATACACAGAGGGAGAGAGAGACGCGGAGGGTGGCAGAGATCCTTCCTCTTACTCTCTCTGTGCATCTCCGTCCCCCTCTGTGTGTCTCTGTGTAACAAGAGGATTTACATATGCATGTACTTTTGGTGGAACCACCAAAGACGCCGTGGCTGATGATGGGCGACGTCGTGGCTATGCCGTTGGGGTTGGCGCAGCTCGCCGGGTGCCTGGAGCAGGCGGGCGTCGACGTCGAGGTCCTGGACGCGAACGCGCTGGATCTCGGCCTGGAGGGGATGGGCCGGGAGATCGCGCGGCGCGATGCCGAGCTGATCGGGATGACGGCGTTCACGCCCTGGATGCCGGGCGTGGTGCGCGCGGTAAAGGCGGCGCGGCAGGCGGCCCCGCACGCGACGATCGCGCT
>DATHUZ010000634.1:0-3178 GCA_035461725.1 Anaerolineae bacterium | reverse complement strand
GCTTTGCCCGCGCGTCGACACAGAATGAGCTGGCCTACCGCGCGAATTTTTGGTTGAGCCTCTTCCAGTCGCTGCTGGGGCTGGTGACGGGTGTACTGGCGCTGGTCGTGGTGTTCGAACAGGTAGAGAGCATCCGCGGCTGGGATATGGCGTCCACGCTGGCGCTGCTGGGTGTGTACCTGACGTTGGAGGCGCTCCACAACCTGTTCATCCGGCCGAGCCTCGACTCGCTGGTGGGGATGGACGGCGAGATCTGGACGGGCACCTTTGACTTTACGCTGCTGCGGCCGGTCGACGCCCAGTTCCTGGCGAGCGTGCGCCACTGGCGGCCGTTCGCCCTCGTCGACCTGGCGCTGGGCCTGGCCGTGGTGACGATCGGGGCGATGCAGCTCGGGCGCGAGCTGGCGGCGCTCGACGTGGCGACGTTCCTGCTCACGCTGCTCGTCGCCGTCACCATCCTGTACGCGACGATGCTCGCCTTTTCGGCGCTGGCGCTGTGGAGCCCGGGGTTCCTCTTTACGTGGGTGTTCGACGGCCTGTTCCGGATGGCGCGTTACCCGGTGGGGCTCTATCCGGGCTGGCTGCGGCTGGTGCTGACCTGGATCGTGCCGGTGGGGATCATGACCACGGTGCCGGCGCAGGCGCTCAGCGGGCGGCTGCCGGCGGCGACGCTGGTCGGCAGCGTGGCCCTGGCGGCGGTGCTGCTGGTCGGGGCGTCGGCGCTGTTTCGGTTGGGGTTACGGCGGTATGCGAGCGCGTCAAGCTAATGGAGGTGAAACCCGGTGACCCAACCCAACCAACCAACAAACGAACCAATCCGCTGCCACGTCCTCTCTGACTACCAGTCGATGTACCCCGACCCGATCGCCATCCGTGCCGGAGACCGGCTCGCCGTCGAGGAGCGGGAGAGTGAGTGGGCGGGATGGGTGTGGTGCACGGCGCCCGGCGGCAAGAGCGGCTGGGTGCCGGAGCGCTACGTCGAGCGCCGCGGCGACGGGGCGATCGCGCTGTGCGACTATGATGCTACCGAGCTGACCGTCCGTGCCGGCGAGATGGTCACCGCCACCACGCACGAGGCCGGGTGGCGGTGGTGCACCAACGCCCGCGGCGACAGCGGCTGGGTGCCTGACGAGCACCTGTCGCGCGCCGCCTGATCCTGCCGGCCTGGCCCAAGGTTGACGTTCAGGCCGCCGTGTGTTACAATAACCTCACCATCGGCAAGGAGGACGTACCATGGCCTTGCGCTTGATGGACGTTGTCGTCCCCACCCAAGAAGTCAAAGAGGTCCGGCGCTTTTTGCAGGAGCACGAGGATCTGGACGTCTGGCAGGTCAGCCTCGAAGAAGACCTGGTCCTGATCCGCGTGCTGCTGGCGAGCGACCGGATCGAGTCGATCACCGACGAACTGAGCGACCGTCTCCAGGACGGCGGATTCCGGATCGTGCTCGTACCGGTGCAGGGCACGGTGCCGGTGCACGACGCGCGGGAAGAGGAAGAGGAGCACGACGACGAGACGCCACTGGGCCGGGTTAGTCGCGAGGAGCTCTACAATGCGGTGACGCGGGGAGCGGAACTGACCCCATTCTACGTCATCAGCGTAGCCCTTTCGTCACTCGTCGCCGCCATCGGCCTGCGCGAGAACAACGTGGCGGTCATCATTGGCGCGATGGTCCTCGCCCCACTCCTCGGTCCAAACATCGCCTTTGCGCTGGCGTCGACGCTGGGCGACCTGCGGCTGGTCGCCCGCTCGGCCAGGGCGGGCGCCGTGGGCTTGATCGGCGGGGCGCTGTTGGGCGTGGTCATCGGCCTGCTATACGAGGTCGATCCAACCGTGTCCGAGCTCGCAGCGCGCACCGAGATCAGCCTGGCGAACGTCGCCCTCGCGCTGGCCGCAGGGGCTGCCGGCGCTCTTGCCTTCTCGCAGGGGATCTCGACCACGCTGGTGGGCGTCATGGTCTCGGCCGCGCTGCTGCCCCCGCTCGTGGCCGCCGGCCTGTTCGCCGGCGCCGGCTATTTGCGCCTCGCCGCCGGCGCGCTGATGCTGCTGGCGATCAATATCGTCAGCCTCAACCTCGCCGGCGTGGTCGTCTTTCTCATCCAGGGCATTCGACCGCGGACGTGGTACGAGGCGGAGAAAGCCCAAACCGCGTCGCGCGTCGCCATCGCTTTCTGGGTTGTGCTGCTCATCCTCCTGATCGCCCTCGTGTTTGTGTGGCGCGAACAGGTGGAGTAGAACATTTGGGCGGTTTTGACGCGGCACCCGCCGTGTGCTACAATGAGGTGCTATGAACGCGATTGACGCTTTCCTGCCTGCGGTGCAGGCGTGGTTCCGTGAGACCTTTGGCGATCCGACGCCGCCCCAGGCGCTCGGCTGGCCCGCGATCCAGCGCGGCGAGCACACGCTGATCCTGTCGCCGACAGGATCGGGCAAAACGCTCGCCGCCTTCCTGTGGGGCATCGACCAGATCTGGCGCGAGCTGGCCGGCGAGCCGGGCGACGAGTACGAGCCGGGCGTGCGCCTGCTCTACGTCTCGCCCCTCAAGGCGCTCAACAACGACGTCGAGCGCAACCTGCGCGCCCCACTGGCCGGCATCCGCCGCGTGGCCGACCGCCGCGACGAGCCGCTGCCGGCCCTCGACGTCCTGGTGCGCACGGGCGACACCCCTCAGTCCCAGCGCCGCCGCATGGTCAAGCACCCACCCCACATCCTGATCACCACCCCGGAGTCGCTCTACCTGATCCTGACCAGCCCGGTGGCGCGCGACATGTTCCGCACCGTGCGCACCGTGATCGTGGACGAGATCCACACGCTGGTCGACAACAAGCGCGGTGTGCACCTGGCCCTGACCCTCGAGCGCCTGGTGGAGCTGGCAGACCAGCCCGTCCAGCGCATCGGCCTGTCGGCGACACAGCGGCCGTTGGAAGAGGTGGCGCGCTTCCTGGGCGGCTACGCATCACGCATCACGGTTCACGCATCTGACGGAGTAGGGGATTCGGGATTAGGGAATTTGGACTATGAGCCGCGGCCGGTCACCATCGTCGACGCGGGCATGGTCAAGCCGATGGACGTGCAGGTGGTGCTGCCGGTGGACGATTTTCGGAACGCGCCGGGCGGCAGTATCTGGGCGGCGATCATCCCGCGGGTGATGGACCTGATCGAGCGGCACCGGACGACGCTC
>DATHUZ010000633.1:0-3390 GCA_035461725.1 Anaerolineae bacterium | reverse complement strand
AGGCTGCGCGGACTGCGGTGGGATGGCAGAGTGGGCGCGGTGGTGTTTGTGAGGTAGAATGGCGCAAGTCTTGAGCGGCCAACAGGCAAGGGGACAGGTATCCTATCCCTGGCTGCTGCTGGTCGCTCGCTGCCAGGAGTGTTGATGGCCGCCGAACAGATCCTGATCGTCGACGATACGGTCGAGACCGTTACCTTTCTGACCGATCTGCTGGAGCCCCTTGGGTACCGGTTGCGGGTGGTGGACAATGGCCACGACGGGCTCACGATGGCGCTCGCAGACCCGCCTGACTTGATGCTGCTCGACGTGAATGTGCCGCGCATGTCGGGGATCGAGGTGCTGGAAGCGCTGCGCCGGCACGACTTTGGACCTCCGGTGATCCTGACGACCGTGCACGGATCGGAAGAGACTGTGGTGCGGGCACTGCGACTGGGTGTGCGCGACTATCTGCTCAAGCCTTTTGACATAAATGAGCTGCTCGTCTCGATCGATTGGGCGCTCGCCGAGTGCAGGCTGCGCAGCGATCGCGAACGGCTGCTTTCCGAGCTACAGGTGGCGAATGACCAGTTGACGCAGCGCATGCGCGAGCTGGTGACGCTGCAAGCAGTCGGGCGCTCTGTCGCCTCGGTGATGCCGCGTGGCGGCGTGCTCCACCGTATCCTCGACGCCGCCCTCTACCTGACCGGTGCGGATGCCAGCGTGATTTTCTTGGTCGAACCGACCCGAGGTGAGCTGCTGCTGGAAGCGGTGCGCCACGCGCGCGGGTATGCATCGGGCCTCGACAGGCAGGCGGGCGACGGGCACGCTGTCGACGTGCTGCGGTCGTGCCGGCCGGTCCGGCTGTCGTGTGCCCCAAGGCAGAGCGGCGTTACGGAATACCTCGGCAAGCAGGCCCACTCGCTGCTCTACGTCCCTGTGCGCTCGGGCGACGCAGCGATTGGGGTGCTTGGGGTGGCGTCGGTGCGCGAGGCACGATCGCTGCCGGTGGAGGCCGAGAGTCGCCTCACGGCACTGGCTGATTATGCCGCTATCGCGCTCAACAACAGCCGCTTGTACGAGGAGATAGAGCAGCGTGCCGGGCAACTCGCCGCGGTCAACCGGATCGCCCAGACGGTGGTGTCGTCTCTCGATCTTGATACCGTCATTGCCACCGTCGTAAGCCAGGTGCGCAAGAGTGTGCGCGCCGAGACGGCATCGCTGGCTTTGCTCGATCAGGAAACGCAAGAGCTGGTGTTTGACCTGGTGCTGGGCGACGGTGGTCAGGTGGCGAGCAGTTTTCGCCTGTCCGTGGGGCAGGGTGTCGTGGGCTGGGTGGTGGAGCATGGGCTGCCGGCGCGCATCGACGACGTGACACGGGACCCGCGTTTTTTCGATGGGGTTGACAGGGCGACCGGCTTTTGCACGCGGTCGCTGCTGTGCGTGCCCCTGGTGGTGGCTGGGCGCATCATCGGCGCAATCGAGGCTGTGAACAAGATGGGCACCACTCCGGGAGAACGCCAGGCCTTTGCGCCCGAGGATGAGGAACTGCTGCAGGGCGCGGCGGCGTTTGTCGCCCTCGCCGTCGAAAACGCGCGGCTGCACGCCGCAGTGCGCGAGACCGTGGCCACAGAGACGCTGCACGACGCGGTCGTTACCCTGTCACACCACGTCAACAATCCACTCCAGGCATTGATGGGTGCCGCTCAGACGCTGCGGTGCGGGGCGGCGGATTGGGCATACGAGATGCCGGCCGCGAACACTGCGCTGGCGCACGTGGCGGATCTTCTCGAGGAGAAGGTGCGCGAGATTTCGATCGTGTTGTCGATCCTCCAGGACGTGGTCGTGCTCGAGAACAAGTCATATCTCGGCGCGGTGCAGATGTTCAACATCGAGGAACGACTGCGCGAGAGACTGGATGCTGGCCAACCTCAGGAGCGGGCAAGCAAAAGATAGGAACGCTCGACACCGACCTGGCAGCAGCGTGCGCAGAGGCGCGCGTGGACTTGGGGCTGCCGCGCGTTGGCGATCGAACCAGCCCCGATCGCGATGGGCGTCAGGCCCCTGGCGGAGGCTCCTGGTCAGGCAGGGGGGTCTCGATGAAAGAGAGCAACTGCTCCTCGGCACCGGCGCCGGCGAGCGGCGAGAAGGTTACCCGCACAGAAGTGTTGTCAAAGACACCCTGCACCACGTAGTTCCGGCTGCGGTCGATGCGAAAATAGGGGCGAGGAAAATCGGGAAAGAACTGCAACCTGGCATGGCGGGCCATGCGGCGCATGACGATCTCGCCGATAGGCTCGGACAGGCAGATCTCTTTGACCGACGAGCTATCCAGGCAGTTTTCCAAGAGCTGCGAGCTCACAACGCGTACCATGCTTCACCCTGCCAGATGAGCAATCGCTGCGGCCAGGGCATCCATCTGCTCCCGGGTGTTGGCCTGGCCTACACTCGCTCGCACTGTACCCAGTGGGGCCGTGCCGTGCACCTGGTGGGCGAGCGGTGCACAGTGCAGGCCGCTGCGGGTGGTGATTCCAAACGACGTCCTGAGCGCGTAGCCCACCTCTTCCGGCACCCACCCTGCTACGGTAAAGGACACGATCCCGGCGCGTCCGTCGCCGCCGCAGAGGGGTAAGAGGCGCACGTTTGGCACCATTTCGAGGCGGGCGCGCAGGTAGTCGACGAGGTGGTGGCGATGCGCTCCTTCCGCCTCGACCCCTCGTGCCCGCACGGCCCGCACCCCCGCTAATAGCCCGATGATGCCCGGCAGGTTGGGAGTGCCTGCCTCGTGTCGCAGCGGCAGCTCGGCAGGGTGAAGAGGGCTTTCACTGCGCACCCCGGTGCCACCGACGATCTGTTGTGGCAGATCGCCTCTGGCAAGCACCAGGCCACCCGTTCCCGGAAGGCCTAACAGCCCCTTGTGGCCTGCAAAGGCGACGTACACCTCTCCCGGCAGTGAGTGATGGCACAGCGGGATGGCTCCCGCGCTTTGGGCGGCGTCGATGAGCAGGGGCACTCGAGCCTGGGCGGCGAGTGCCGCCACGTCCGCCACCGGTTGGATCGCGCCGGTGACATTCGACGCATGGGTCATCACCACCAGGCGAGTGCCGGTTCTGATCGCGCCGGCCACTGCCTCGGGGAGAACCCGGCCGCTCACATCGGGCGCGAGGTGGGTGACTGCCACGCCGTGGTCCCGCTGGCGGTGGGCGATGGGGCGCAGCACCGAGTTGTGCTCGAGCATGGTGGTGATGACATGGCTGCCCGGGGTCGCCAGGGCGTGAATCACCAGGTTGATGGCGTGAGTGGCCGATGGGAGCAGGGCGATACGGTCAGGATCGCGTACTCCCAGAAGCGCCGCCACCTCGGCTCGACAGGCGGCCAGTGGGTCCTGGGCGGCCGAGCTCTCGCGGCCGGGGT
>DATHUZ010000632.1:0-2018 GCA_035461725.1 Anaerolineae bacterium | reverse complement strand
GGCTTTTGCGCGGTCTCAGGCCATGCGCGCGCAGGAGGGCTGGCACGCTGCGTGTGTGATCGTCCGGCTCCATACTAGCGCCTTCGATCGGGAAACTTGGGCCAGTCGGGCAGGATCCAGCGGATCTTGTAGCTGGGCGGTACAGGAGTCAGGAGGTAGATATCCGCCCACCAGTGCCACGACTCATAGTCGGTGTCGGTAAAACCGAGATCTATGAACTTGCCCTTCACGCCGCCCCCCGTGTCGCCTGCGATGGCAGTTCCATAGCCCGGCACGTACATCCACGATCTGAGCGGGATGACGGTGGGGTCGACGGCGACGATCCCGCGCCGCAGTTGGTGGCCGAGTGCCGTGTAGCCATAGCGGGGGTGATCCTTTGGCTTGCCACACGATGCCGGCTTGTAGGAAGTTGTGTAGACGCGGATCTTGCGCCAGTACTCGATCGGACCCTCTGGCGTGTCAAGCGTGCGGATGACGATCCTGGTGCCGTACGCGATCGTCTTGGTCACAGGCACTCGTTCGGCCCAGCTATCCTCCATGACACGAGATACCTCCTGACCATCCCGGTAGACGACGCGGTAGCGGCGCTTGTTCAACCCTTCCTGCCCCGCCTGAGCGATGCGCATCTGGTCTATCTCGAGCTCGGGGTCGGGCACGGTCACTGTCTGGTACGGGATCGGGTCGAACTCGACGACCAGCTCCTCACGAACACGGGTGACACGGATGATCATGCCGGGCCGGATTGCGCTGGTCATCGCGGGCGCTACCTCATCCTTGCCCACCAGGGCGATTCCCTCATTGCCCAGGACGCCAGAGACCGTCTGAGCGCGGGTGCGCGTGCGCACCGTTCGTCCGTCAACCTCGATGCGGATGGGCACAGAGCGCTGGATCGAAATCGCAAGCCCCTCAGTCACTTTTGTCTGCAAGCCGGGCTCTACCAGGTCGCCGGCGTAGAGCGAAACGCCATGTTCTTCCAGCGCCTGGCCGACGGTCCACTCGGTCGTATAGAGCGTTGAGATTTCCCCTCTGTCGTCCAGCAACAGGGCAGCCGCACGGTGGACCGACAGCAGCGGGATCGAGCCGTCTGACACGGAGCGTGGCGCCGCACGCGAGCTGGGATGGAGAGAGACGAGCTCGCCCCCAAAGAGTGGGGTGTCGAGGCGCATTCGCTGCTCGCCCAGCCAGATCTCGTCGCGCAGCCCGACCCCGATCCCTGCCTCGGCGAGCACGGCGCCGACGGTGGTGGCGTGGGTGCGCATCTGGCGTGTCTCTCCGTCGGCACGCACCGCCACGGGGATGGCGCGCGTCACGTGCACCTCGATGCCGGCGGCCAACGGCGTCGAGAGGTCGGGCGAGACGCGGTCTTCAGGATAGAGGGTGATGCCCGCGCCGCGCAGCGCTTCGCCAACAGTGGTCGCATGCGTGTAGATCGTATGTCCTCGCCCATCTATCCGGATGGTCAGAGGTGAGCCGCTGTGTGCGAGGCCGAGGCCCAGCAGGATCAGCGCAGAGGCCACGAGGAACAAGCTGGCGCCGCCGAGCAACGGGGAGGGAATGGATCGTGAAAAGCGTCGGTGCACAGCCGGCTCTGACCTCATGCGCGGTTACCCTGCCCCACCGGCTGTGGCGAACCGGGCGGCTGCCTGTCCGGCGACGTAGCCTGTGGAGAATGCAGCCTGGAGGTTGTATCCGCCTGTGTCGGCCTGCACGTTGAGCACCTCGCCTGCAAAAAAGAGCCCCGCGGCCAGGCGCGATGCCATGGTGCGCGGGTCTACTTCGGCGGTATCGATCCCGCCTGCTGTGACAATGGCCTGCTCAAGCGGGCGGTGGTCGACGATCGTCAGGCCAAAGCCATGAAGGAGCTCGCGCACCCGAGCCCGCTCCTCGGCCGTGATCTGGTGGGCCGGCTTGTCGGGTGGGATGCCGGTGCGATCCACAAAGACGTCGATCATTTTCCGGGGCAGGAGCTCTTTGAGCAAATTCGAATAGGTGCGCTTGCCGAACTGGTCGATGTCGCG
>DATHUZ010000631.1:0-5777 GCA_035461725.1 Anaerolineae bacterium | reverse complement strand
ACGCCCGGCAGCATCAGGTCGAGGACCACGAGGTCGGGCCGCTCCGCACGCACCGTCGCCAGCGCCGTCTCGCCGTCGGCCGCCGTGAGCACCCGGTAGCCGGCGCGCTCCAGGTAGTCGCGCACCAGTGTCACGATTCGGGTTTCGTCGTCTACCACCAGGATGGTGTGTGCCATCGTCACTGCCCGATCTCAGACATGCGCTACGGCATGTTGGCTGCCATTCGTCTGCGACGCGACCGCGCTTCGCACAAACAGGATCGTGTCTCCGTCCTCGTGATCGATCTTCCAGGCCGGCTGTCCGCGCATCGCGTCGATCAGGGCGTGGTCGTAGCGCGCGTTGAGGATCAGGAACTCGACCTCAAAGGTGTCGAGATCTGCCAGCCAGTGCGCGGCACGGCCGGCTGCCCGTACTCGCGATTTGTTAACCATCATGGCTGCATCTCCCCCAGCTCCCGGTGGGGTTCTTCCCACCGGGAGCCGCTGTCCTGACTCTATTCCTGCGGGCCGGTGTACTCGTCACCCGGCGAGCCTGCCGCCGGCGAGTCCGCTGCCGGCTTGTCGCCTGCCTGCGCCTGGCCCGGACCCCACCAGGGCGGCGGTCCCCAGTGGCGGCGGTGATGCCGCCACGCCCTGTGGACCCACGGTGGAGGCCCCCAGCCTGTCTCGGCTTCGTCTCCTTCCTGTGCCCCCCTGGGCGGCCCGCCATGGTAGTACGGTCCCCAGTAGGGCGCACACCAGTGGCGCGGCCCCCACACCAGGTGGCGCACCAGGCGCAGCCCCACCATCAACAACAGCCCAAAGAAGAGCAGCTTGAGCAGCAGCCGGAAGCCGAGCCCCACGACGCCCAGCGGTCCAAGCCCGCCGTGCCTGGCTACCACCGGCGCCTGGTACACCTGCGGCGCCGCCCCCTCTTCGCCTGCCTCCGGCACCACGTAGGGCGCCGGCGCGTAGGTGATCGCCTGACGTGGCAGGAGGCTCAAGAATGCTCCCAGCACGCACGCCATCACGCACAGCAAGATCGTGCCGGTGACGGCCAGGCCGATCCACACCCCTTTTCTCCGTACAACCTCGTCCATCTGTTTCCTCCCTTTCCTTGGTTGGTATCCAGAGGATACCAACCAATTGTGGAGGAATTATGGACCAGGCCGGCAGACATTGTGGAGATTCACTCGTCCACGTCCACGCTGTCTGCCCTGACGTTGGCTTCCGCGGGGTCGAACCCGATCGCGTCGACCGCCGCCGACGCGATCGCCCAGCTCACCACACCCCACGCCCCGCCCCCCAGCAGAATGCCGAGCAGCAGCGTGCGTACCGTCAGCGGAGCCAGGTTGCCGCTCACCAGCCCCGCCACCGTCAGCACCGCGCCCAGCGCGCCCACGATCAGCCCGACCTTGACCGGCCCACTCAACCGCTTTATCAAGCCATCCATCTCACCATCCCCATCGCTCTCGGTACCCCCCGCCGCACACCTCACCCACCTCGCGCCTCGTGCTTCCACAGATCGCCGGTGCGCGCACGCGTCAGAAACTCGGCCAGCTCTTTCGGCCCCAGCTCCAGGATCCGCCCTGGAATGCCCAGGTGATAGCCCAGGGCTTCATAGTTCTCTTCCAAACGCTTGAGCATCGTTTCCGGGTCGCCGATCATGTCGGGCCGGTTCGATCGCATCGTGAACCGGACCCCCTCGACTACCACTGCCGGGTCGGCGAATACCAGCACCACGCCCTCGCGAAAGTTGACCTCGTCAACGCCGATGCCCACGATCTGTTGCCAGGGCACGTCGAGCACGTACATCGGCGTGTGCAGGCGCAGCCCGTCCGGCCTGGTTGCCAGGTGCCACGGCGAGCGCATCGTCTGCCCGATCAGCACGGTGCTCGCGCCAAACCCGATCAGGCCGATGAGGCCCAGCCACACCGGCGTCCACAGCACCTCGTCTGCGCCCAGGAACCCTGTCACGACCAGTACCAGGCTGACGACGATCATAAAGGCGACGATGGCCAGCGCCCACGTCGCGCGCTGGCGGTTCTTTTCTACGATGAAAGTGTCTCCGTCGCGTCGCATCTCTTTCTCCTGCTGTTATTGTCTGCCGGCGACCATCAGGGTCAGGTCGTCAAAGCGCGGTGCATCGCCTACGAAATCGCGCACTCTGGCCCGGATGCCGTCGTGCAGCTTGCCTGCCTGCTCGCCCGCCGCCCGTGCCAGGTACTCTACCAGGCGCTTGCTCCCAAACTGCTCCATCGCGCTGGTGTGCGCTTCTGTCAACCCGTCGCTGTAGAGCACCAGGCTGTGACCGGGTGCCAGCGACACCTCACCATCCGGATCCCATTTTGGATCGTGGCGCTGCGTGAAGCCTCTGATCTGGCCGTACCTGCAGCCATCGTCACACCCTCTGCCACAGCTTGCCCGCGACCTCGCGCGCCCGTGCCATGATCTCCTCTTCGTCCAGCGTCAGCAGCCGCCCCTCACGCATCAGCACCTGCCCGCCGGCGATCGTCGCCTCGACTGACGTGCCGTCGATGCCAAAGATCATGTGCCAGGGGAAATTGCCGGCACTCAGCGGCGTGGGCGGGTCATACCCGACCACGATCACATCGGCCGGTGCGCCTGCCGCCAACGTGCCCCAGGCGGGACCGAGCCCGGGGAAGTAGGTGCGTGCGATGCCGGCGTTGTGCTTCCAGAGCATGTCGACCACCTGGTCGGCCGGCAGCGTGCGCGGATCCCCTGTCGCCTGCTTGTGCGCCAGGTAGGCCACGTGCGCCTCCACGAACATATTGTTCGAAAATCCGTCGTTGCCCATGCCCACCGGGATGCCGATGTGCAGCATCCACGGCAGGTCGGCGGTGCCCACGGCGTTGTTCATGTTCGAGCGCGCATTGTGCACCACCATCGTTCCCGTGTCGAGCAGCATCTCGGTCTCGATCCGGTCCACGTGCACCGCGTGTGCTGCCAGCGTCTTGGGACCCAGGATCTCGAATTTTTTCAGGCGCTCCACCACGCGCAGCCCGCTCTTGCGCAGACTGTCCTTCACGTCCGCCTTGTCCTCGGCCACGTGCAGGTGAAAACCCGCATCGAGAGGCGCGGCAGCCCGCACGCACGCGCGCAGCGTCTCGTCCGACAGGGTAAGCGACGCGTGCAGGCCAAAGGCTGCGCCCAGATGCCAGTCGCCCGACCTCTGCCGCGCGCGCGCCACCTCGATAAAGCGCACATTCTCCTCGATGCCTGCCTGCATCGCCTCCTTGCCATCGCGATCCGTCACCTCGTAGCACAGGCACGCGCGCGTCCCCGCCTCGAGCACCGCCTCGGCAATGAGGTCCAGGCTGCCCCCGATCTCACTCTGGCTGGCGTGATGGTCGATCAGCGTCGTCATACCGTGGCGAATGGCATCCACCAGCCCCACCAGGGCGCTGTAGCGCACCTGGTCAGGCCACAACGCCTTGTCGAGCCGCCACCACAGCTTTTCCAGGATCTCGGTAAAATTGGCTGCCGGCTCGCCCCCAAGCGCCATGCCCCGGGCAAACATCCCGTAAAAATGAGTGTGCGCGCAGATGATGCCGGGCATCACCAGCTTGCCCCGCGCGTCCAGGCGCTCGGCGGCCGGATAGCGCGCGGCAAGCTCGCCGCTGCCGCCGATCGCGGCTATTTTCCCACCCTCGATGTACAGCGCGCCGTCCTCGATCACCTGATTCGGCGTGCCCATCGTCACCAGTGTGCCATTCGTGATTAACATGCCTTCACCTCCTGGCCATCTCGACCTTTGTCTCTACATTCTACCACGCGCAGGACCCCAAAGCAACTGTGCGCAGGAGCTTGTTGCTCATTGACAGCCGATCGTTGCTTTGTTATAATATCCTCGACAAACACGGACAGGAGGAACCACTGTGGAAATCGACGTCAAGAATATGAAACGTTGTCACCTCGTCAGCGTCTCCGGGCGAGTGGATAGTGCCACCGCGCCCGATCTTGAGGAGAAGCTGCTCGAGTTGGTCGCCAGCGGAAACGGGAACCTGGTCATCGATCTGAGCCAGGTGGGCTATATCTCCAGTGCCGGCCTCAAGGCGTTGCTGCACGCCCAGATCCGCGCTCGGGAAAAGTTCCCGCAGGGCGAGGTCAAGCTGTCAGAGGTTCCCGCCAAGCTGCGCGAGACACTGGAGCTCGTCGGCTTGCACCACGTCTTCAAGATCTTGGACGACACGACGGAGGCGGTTGGCAGCTTCTAGCCGCCGTTCGCCATAACAGGCAGCCTGGCAGATATTTCGCCGCACGGCGCGCGCGTGCAGCGTTGCACCCCACGCATCGCTGCACGCGCACATGCGGCTGGAAAGGAACCTGATGATAGACGACAACCCTTCGCCGCCCGCCGCCGACCGGCTATCCCTCCTCTACCAGATATCGCAGAGCTTTAACTCTTCTCTCGACCTCGACGAGGTGCTAAACCGCGTCATCGACGGCGTGATTGCCACCCTCCGCGCCGAGCGTGGCTTTGTGATGCTCCTCGACGACGAAGGTGAGCCTGTCTTTCGCACCGCTCGCGGCGTCGATCGCGCCACCATCCCCGACCCCGAGTTTCAGGTGTCACGTGGGATCGTCGCGCAGGTGGTCCGCGAGGCGCGGCCTCTGCTCACCGGCGACGCGCAGGCCGAGGCCGAGTTCAGCCTGCACATGAGCGTGCAGGCCCTCCATCTGCGCTCGATCCTCTGCGCACCCCTCCTCATTCACAGCCAGGTGGCGGGCGTGATCTATGTCGAGAACCGCCTCCACGCCGGCATCTTTACCCCCGACGACCTCGATCTCCTGTCGACGATCGCCGCGAGTGCGGCCATCGCCATCGAGAACGCCAGGCTCTACGAGTTGGCCGTCGAAAAGGGGCGGATGGAGCGCGAGCTCCAGATGGCACGCGACTTGCAGTACAGCCTCCTGCCACACACCACGCCCGACGTCGCCGGCTGGGAGCTCGCTGCCTACTGGCAGCCGGCGCGCCAGGTCTCGGGCGACTACTATGACTTTTGCCACGGCGGCGATGATCGCCTGGAGCTGATCATTGCCGACGTCAGCGGCAAAGGCATGCCCGCCGCCCTCTTTATGGCGCTCACGCGCAGCATCGTGCGCGCCACCGTCACGGGCATAGACCGGCTCGACGACGGCGTCGCACGTGCCAACCGCCTGATCTCTGCCGACTCGTCATCGGGCACCTTTGTCACCCTCTTTTGTGCCAGTTTGCAGCCGGGCGGTGGTGATGTGACCTATGTCAACGCGGGCCACAACCCGCCCCTGCTGATCAAGGCGCGCAACGCCGCAACCCCTCCGTTCCACGAGCTGGTGCCCACCGGCATGGCGCTTGGTGTGCTCGACGAGGCTCGTTTCGAGCAGCGCACAGTCGCGCTCGACGTGGGGGACCTGTTGATCCTGTACACCGATGGGATCACCGATGCCATCCGTGAGGATGGTGAGCGGTTTGGGTTCGACCGGCTTCGCCGGGTCGCCGTCGAGGCACGGCGTGAGAGTGCATCCGATGTCCTGCACGCGATCCGCTCTGCTGTGGCCAGCTTTACCGGTGTGATCGAGCAATTCGACGACATGGCCATCATCGTGGCCCGTCGTGTGCCCGTTACTGCATAGACAGACTGCTACTGTCCCATGGCGCAAACACCCGGGGAGGGTGTCATTGCGAGTTCATCCATAGCGCCGGCGCCACTCACCACTCAAGAACCTGTCATTGCGAGTTGATCCTGGCGCGCACGCCACTCATCATCAAAAGAACCGGCTCTGTCAATCCTTCTC
>DATHUZ010000630.1:0-10335 GCA_035461725.1 Anaerolineae bacterium | reverse complement strand
GCCCTACCTTTTTCTACGTGCTCAGCGGCGTGCTGCGCCAGGCCGAGCCACCGCGCTGGATCCTGATTCCGAATCCGCTCAGCGCCCTGTCGTCGGCCATCGCCCCATCCATGCCCTCGAGCAGCCTCGGCGGCGCGCTCTCGGGGATCAGCATGCTCTTTGCCGGCAACCTGGGCATGATCACCGGGTCGGGCGGCGGTATTCCACGCCCGCTCTACCACTATACCCTGCCCCTGTACGGCGTGCTCACACTAGTTCTCTACTTTCTCGCCGTACGCCTGGTGCAGCCGGTGCGCCGCTGGCGCATCAGCAGGCGCGACGTCGCCGCCGCCCTGGTCCTCCTGCTGCTCCTCGTCGGGGCGGCCGCCGCCGGCTTTTTCGCCACCTCTGACCGGTACGAAGGTTTGGGCCTCGGAATGCCGACCCAGGTGCCGGGGGCGCCGGTGCCGGCGATGGCACGCGCCGTCGTCGTCGAGCGTGGCATGGTCGTAGAGCAAAACGTGCCGGCTGTGGCCATGACTCCTACGCCTGTCCCGCCACCCGGTGCCGGGCCCGTGCCCACGCTCACACCGGCCCTTGCTCTACCCGAGCAGGCGTCGCTGTACGCGGTCGTGATCCGCGACCTGCTCGCCTCGGCACAATCGACGGCGGATCTACCCGACCCGCTGCTCGTCTATCTCTTGCCCGCGACAGAGGACGGCCTGGTCGACGCCTCGGCCCCCTCAGCCCCATCGCGTGCCATCGCGGCAAAGGAACAACACGCCATCGTCGAGGCCCTCTCGGACGTTGAGGCCGAGTTTGTCTGGGTCTCGCCTCGTGCGGATCAGCCCGGCGCGGCCATCACCCTCGGCAACATTCATCTCCAGGACGACGATTCCGCCATCCTCTCTGCCACCCTCTATGCCGACGGCCTCGGATTCATCGGGCACGTGTACGAGCTGGAAAGCGTTGACGGCGAGTGGCAGATCAGAGGTGAGGAATGAGCGATCGAGAGAATCGCAGATTGGAAGACTGGAAGGCTGGAAGGGTGGACAGGGATTCCGAAGCTTCCACTCTTCCATCCTTCCAGCGCTTCCTCAAGCGCCTCAGCCGCTACATGCGACTTCGCGACGGCTGGCTGCTCGCACAGCGCACGCTCTGGCCCGCGATCCTTGCTTCCGCCCTGATCCAGCTCGCTGGTCGCCTGTGGCCGGTACCGAACCTGGTTGTATGGACCCTGCTGCCGGTTGCTGCGTGGCTGCTCACTGTACCGGCAGCCGCTCTCCTGCGCCCCTTGCCACTACGACGCGTCGCCCGCCGCACCGATCTGGAGCTGGGCCTGAAAGAGCGCCTCTCAACCGCCTGGGAACTGGAAGACTGGATTACTGGAAGGTGGGAAGATTGGAGGACTGACTCGGCCGGTGCTGCCCAATCTTCCAGTCTTCCAACCTTCCAACCTTCCATCATCTCCCTCCAGCTAGCCGACGCCCACGCCGTCGCGCGCACCGTCGACCCGCGCCGCGCGTTCCCGCTACACCTGCTCCGTCGCCCGCTGGCCATCGCGGCCCTATGCGCCGTCGCCGTCATCCTCCTCGCTCTCCTGCCCAATCCAATGGACGCCGTGCTCGAAGAGCGGGCCGCGATTGCCCGGGAGGCCGAGCGCCAGGCGGAGCGGATCGAACAGATCGCCGACGAGATCGAGGCCGCCGAAGGGCTGTCGCCCGAGGAACGAGAGGAATTGATGCGCGAGCTGGCCGAGCTGGCCGAACAGCTTCGCGCCAACCCCGGCAATAGAGAAGAGGCGCTGGCCGACCTGTCGCGCGTCGAGGAGGCGCTGCATGAGCGGCTCGATCCGCAGGCAGGTGCCCGGGAGGCCGCCCTGGAGGCACTGGCGGCCCAGATCCAGGCGCTCGCCGGGCGCGAGGACGACGAACAGGCCGGCCTGGACGAGGCGGCCGAGGCGCTCGAAGAGCTCGCCCGCCAGATGGCGGGCATGGATGCGGCCGAGCGCGAGGCCCTCGCCCGGGCACTGGCCGAGATGGCTGCCCGCGCCGCCCAGGCAGGCGACGCTGGCCTGGCCCAGGCGCTCGCCTCGATGGCGAGTGCCGCGCAGGCAGGCGATGCCGCCGCCGCGACGCAGTCCGCGGCTGCCGCCGCCGATGCTCTCGCGCAGGCTCAGGGAGAGATGGCCGGCCAGCAGGCCCTGCAGCGCGCGCTTGGCGAGGTGCAGGCGGGCCGGCAGGCCGTCGCCCAGGCCGGACAGCGCGCCGGCCAGGCGACCGCCCAGGGCCAAGGCCAGGGGCAAGATCAAGGCGAGGGGCAGGGTCAGGGCGAAGGTCAAGGCCAGGGCCAGGGTCAGGGCCAAGGTCAAGGTCAGGGCCAGGGCCAAGGTCAAGGTCAAGGCCAGGGCCAGGGGAGCCAGGCCGGTGGTGGTGGTGGCACCCAGGCTGACACGCTGCAGCCCGCGCGCCGCACCGGCACCGCGGGTCGTCCGCTCGGCTCCGGCGAGGCTGGTGGCGTTACCGACCTCGACACCTCGCTCTACATCCCGTGGGAGCGCCGCGCGGGGAGTGGCGACGAGCTGGACATTTCGGGCCAGGACTCTGGCCAGGGCCAGACCGAGACGCGCGAGGGGACAGACCCTCTCGGCGGCGCTACAGGCCCCGCCCTCGTCCCCTACCACGAGGCCTATTACGACTATCTCGACGCGGCCAACCAGGCGATGGACCGCAGCTACGTGCCGCCGGGCCTGGAAGAGCTGGTACGCGCATATTTCTCGTCGTTAGAGCCATAGGAGATGGTAGATTGGTAGATTGGTAGATTCGGCGTACCAATCTACCAGTTTACCAAACTACCGACAAGGAGTACAACCCATGACCGAACCGATCACCCCTGACCAATTCCGCACCACCGCCCTCGCCATCGAGGAGCAGGTAGGGCGCGTGATCGTCGGGCAGCGGGCGCTGGTGCGCGACACGCTGGTGACGCTGCTCGCAGGCGGCAATGCCCTGCTCGAGGGCGTGCCGGGCCTGGGCAAGACGATGCTGGTGCGCACCCTGTCCGACGCCGTCGACTGTGCCTTCTCGCGCATCCAGTTCACGCCCGACCTGATGCCATCCGACATTGTGGGCACCAACCTGATCGTCGAGGACGAGACGGGCCGCCGCCACTTCCAGTTCGAGCCGGGCCCGATCTTTGCCAACCTGATCCTCGCCGACGAGATCAACCGCGCCACACCCAAGACCCAGTCGGCCATGCTCGAGGCGATGCAGGAACACAGCGTCACCGTCGCCAAGTCGACCCGCCCGCTTCCGGCGCCCTTTTTCGTCCTCGCCACGCAGAACCCGCTCGAGATGGAGGGCACCTACCCGCTGCCGGAAGCACAGCTCGACCGCTTCTTTTTCAAGGTCGATGTCCCCTTTCCCACGGCCGACGAGCTGGTCGAGATTGCCAACCGCACCACAGGGTCGGACCAGGCGCAGGCCGGGCGCGTCGCCACCGGCGACGAGATCGTCGCGATGCAGGCGCTGGCCCGGGGCGTGCCGATCGCGGAGCATGTCACCGCCTATGCCGCGCGCCTGCTCAAGGCCACGCATCCCGATCCGTCGGCGCCTGAGCCCGTGCGCCGCTACGTGCGCTACGGGGCCAGCCCGCGCGGCATGCAGGCCCTGATCCTCGCCGGCAAGATCATGGCGCTGCTCGACAGCCGCTACAACGTGGCATTCGACGACCTGCGGGCCGCCGCCCTGCCCGCACTGCGCCACCGCCTCATCCTGAATTTCGATGCGCAAGCAGAGGGGGTGACGGCAGACTGGGTAATTGGTCAAATCATGGAGTCGATTCGACCCGACAATGACTGACCCAGTCGACCGATCTACCAATCTACCAACTCCCCTCTTCGACGAGCCTTTCCTGCGCAAGCTCGAGCGGCTCGCCATCGTGTCGCGTCGCGCTATGGCGGGGCAGATGCAGGGCGAGCGGCGCAGCCCCAAGCGGGGGCAGTCGGTCGAGTTTGCCGATTTTCGTGCCTACGCACCCGGCGACGACATCCGGCGCATCGACTGGAACGCCTACGCTCGCCTGGAGCGCTTTTTTCTCAAGCTGTTCGTCGAGGAAGAGGACCTGACGATCCACCTGCTCGTCGACGCCAGCCGCTCCATGGACTGGGGCGAGCCGAACAAGCTGCACTATGCACTGCGCACAGCAGGGGCGTTGGGATACATTGCGCTGGCGGGCTTGGATCGGGTGACGGTGGCGGCGTTGGGGGCTGGAGACGGGAAGAACGCCGGGGTAGGCTATCTGGCGCCTCTGCGCGGCAAGCGGCAGGCATTCACCCTGTTTCAGTTCCTGTCCAACGTCCGCCCTGGCGGCACGGTTCACCTCGACGCCGTCCTCACTCGCTACGCCGCTCGCTCCCACCAGCCCGGCCCGCTGATCGTCCTCTCCGATCTCTTCCAGGCAGGCACCCACTCTTCCGATCTGCCAACCTTCCAGTCTTCGGGCCTCACCGCCCTCGCCGCCCGCGGCTTTGAGATCACCCTCCTTCACGTCCTATCGCCCGACGAGCTCGATCCGGCAGGTGCTGGCTGGTTGGGCGACGGCCCGGCGGCCGATCTGCGGCTGCTCGATTCGGAGACGGGCACGGGCGTGGAGGTCACCGCGGACTATGACCTGCTCCAGCGCTACCGCGAGGGCCTGGCGGCGTGGCAGGAATCGATCCGCCGCTTCTGTGGCGCGCGCGGGATCCAGTACGTGCCTGTCGACACCTCTTTGCCGGTCGAGGATCTCCTCTTCGCATGGTTACGGCAGCGTGGAGTGTTGAGATAATCATGGGCTTTCTACTCCCCGCCGCTTTCGCGCTCGCTGCCCTCATTCCTGTCATCATCGCCATGTACCTGCTCAAGCTGCGCCGTACCGAGCAGGTCGTCTCGAGCACCTACTTGTGGCGCCACGTGGTACGCGACGTGCAGGCCAACGCCCCATGGCAGCGCCTGCGCCGCAACCTGCTGCTGGTCCTCCAGATCCTCTTTCTGATCGCCCTGATCCTCGCCCTCGCCCGCCCGTTCACGTGGACCGCGGGCGCTGCCAGCAGCTCGGCCATCCTCGTCTTTGACACGTCGGCCAGCATGGCGGCCACCGACCAGGCGCCCAACCGGTTGGCAGCCGCCGCGGCCCACGCGCGTGACCTGGTCGCCACCCTGCCTGCCGATGCCCGAATCACCGTCATCGCGGCGGGCGACGCGCCGCGCGTGCTGCTGGCCTCGAGCCGCGACAGGCGCGCCGCCGACTCGGCCCTCTCCGCTCTGCGGCCCGGCACCGGCGGCAGCGACATGACGACGGCCCTCGAGCTCGCCGCAGCCCTCGCCGCCCGGCAGCCCGACACCGAGGTGGTCGTCTATTCCGACGGCCGCGCGACCTGGCCCGGTGCGCTGTCGATCACCGGCCGTGTGCGCTACGTGCCACTCGGCAGTGGCGGCGACAACCAGGCCATCGCCGTCCTATCACTCCGTCCCGACCCTACCGCGGGCAGTGTGACCGCCTTTGCCCAGGTCGTCAACTATGGCGCCACCGTGGCCCGCGGCCGGCTCAACCTCTATGCCGACGGGCAGTTGGTGGCCGCACACGACCTGGAGATTCCGCCGGGCGGCCAACAGGCCGTGCTGTCAGAGAATTTGCCGGCCAGCAGCCGTGTCGTCGAGGCACAGCTCACAGAACAGGACGCGCTCGACCTGGACGACCGCGCCTGGGCCGTCTATGGCGCCGCCGAGCCCGCGCCCGTCATCCTCGTCAGCGAGGGCAACCTCTTTCTGGAAACGGCCCTCGCGCTGCTGCCCGGCCTGCAGGTGACCGTTGTCGAGCCTGCCGATTGGGACCGGGCCGCCGCCGAGGGTGAGGTGGCCGATCTTACCATCCTCGACGCCTACGTACCGCTGACCGCCACGCTGCCCGCCGGCAACCTGCTCTTTATCGCGCCGCCGCGCAGCACCGCCTATTTCACCGTCACAGGAACCGTCGAGCAGCCCAGGCCGCGACCCGCTGACGCCGGCGACCCACTGCTGGCTCACGTCGACCTCGACCCGGAGGCGATCAGTGTGCTCAACGCCGCACGCATCGCGCTGCCCGCCTGGGCGCGCCCTGTGATCGTTGGCGATCCCATTGACGACGCCGGTGACGCGGGTTCTGTGCCACTCCTCTTTGCCGGCGAGGTCGACGCCCGGCGTGTCGCCGTCCTGGCCTTCGACCTGCACCGCTCCGACCTGCCGCTCCAGGTCGCTTTCCCGCTCCTCCTCTCCAACCTGACGTCGTGGTTGGCGCCCGGTCCCGGCGGCGGCCTGCCCGACCAAACCGTGCCCGGAGCGCCTGTCGCCATTCCTGTGCCGCCAGAAGCCGGCTCGGTGTCGGTGACCCGGCCCGACGGATCGACAGCTCGCCTCATTCCCGAGGGTCGCCGCGCCCTCTTTGCCGACACATCACAGCTCGGCGTCTACCAGGTGGCGTGGCAGGTGCCCGAAGGTGACCCGCTGCCGAACGCCGCCTTTGTCGCCAACCTCTTTGCCCCGCAAGAGTCAGATCTGAGCGCGGCGCCGGTGCCTGTCCTCACCGAAGAAACTTCCGCCGCCAGCTCTGCCGGCACGGCCCAACGCGAGTGGTGGCGCCCGCTTGCCTGGATCGCGATCGCGCTGCTCTTGATCGAGTGGCTCGTCTACTACCGCGCCACGCTATCCCGAATCGCTGGGCGGTGGCAAGTCTGGAAGGCGGGAACATCCCTGTCCGTCCTACCAATCTACCGATCTACCAGTTACCAGATCTCTCAATTCCCCAATTCCCCAATTCCCCAATTCCCTCTCTCCTTCCTCCACCCCACCGCCCTCCTGCTTCTCCTCCTCGTGCCTTTCGTAATCGCGCTCGCCCTCCTGTCGCGGCGCCGGCCACGCCCCACCCGCTTCTGGGCCGGCCTGGCCGTGCGGGTCGTGCTGCTGCTGCTCGTCATCCTGTCGCTGGCGGGAACGCGCTTTGAGCGCCGCGCTGACACGCTGACCGCCGTCTTTGTACTCGACGCCTCCGACAGCATCCCTGCGGAGGAACAGGAGGTTGGCGAGAACCTGATTCGCGCCGCGATCGAGACGATGCCGCGCGGCGACCGCGCCGCCGTGGTCGTGTTCGGCGAGGACGCTCTCGTCGAGCGGCTGCCGAGCACGAGCCAAATGCTGTCCGACCTCGCGTCGGTGCCCGTCACTGCGCGCACGGACGTCGCTGGCGCTCTGCAGCTCGCCCTCGCTCTCTTTCCCGACGAGGGGGCGCGCCGCCTCGTGCTCCTGTCGGACGGCCGCCAGAACGTGGGCGACGCCATCCTGCAGGCAGAGCTGGCCGCAGCGCACGGGGTCGAGCTGGCCTTTGTCCCCCTCGGCGCGCCTGCCGGCGAAGTCGAGGTGCGCGTCGAGGAGCTGGATGCGCCCGCCGACGTGCGCCAGGGGCAAGAGTTCGACCTGACCGTGATTGTCGACAGCACGGCGCGCGTGGACGCGGCGCTCCACGTCCTCGGCGACGGGCAGCTCATCCACTCGCAGGAGGTGCGCCTCCAGCCGGGCACGAACCGCTTTCTGGTCCCGGTGGAAGCCGACGAGGCCGGCTTTCGCCGCTTTCGCGCGCAAGTGATCCCCGACGCCGACACGTGGCTGCAGAACAACGAGGCGAGCGCCTTTGCCGTGGTGCACGGACCGCCCAGTGTCCTGCTGGTTGAGGGGGCGGCCGGCGACGGCGATAATCTCGCCTCGGCCCTGCGCGCCGCCGAGATGAACGTGTCGGTGGTCGACCCGGCTTCACTGCCTGCTACGCTGCCCGAGCTCGCGGGGTTCGACGCGGTGGTGCTCGCCAACGTGCCGGCGATCGAGCTGCCCGCCGGCACCATGGACTCCCTGCAAGTGTACGTGCGCGACCTGGGCAAGGGGCTGCTGATGACCGGCGGCGACCAGTCGTTCGGGGCCGGTGGTTATCTGCGCACCGCGCTCGAAGACACGCTGCCGGTGGACATGGACGTGCGCACGAAGGAGCAGACCCCTAACCTCGCGCTCGTGCTCGCCGTGGACAAGTCGGGCAGCATGGGCCGCTGCCACTGCGACAACCCGGATCTCAACCAGTCGTACGTACGCCAGGAGGTGGGCCAGCCGAAGGTGGACATTGCCAAAGAGGCGATCATGCGCGCCGCGGCGGCGCTCGGCCCACTCGACTATCTCGGCGTCGTCGCCTTTGATACCGACGCCCGCTGGGCCGTCGACCTCGCTCCCGTGTCGGACCCTGCCGCCCTGGAGCAGTCGATCGGCGCCATCGAGGCTGTCGGGCAGACCAACCTGCGTGCGGGCGTCGAGGCGGCGTACGCCTCGCTGCAGGACGTCGACGCCCGCCTGAAGCACGTCATCCTGCTCACCGACGGCTGGGTGCACACGGGCGAGCTGACGGCGCTCGCGCGCCAGATGCAGGAGCAGGGCGTCACCCTGAGCGTGGTCGCCGCCGGCGAGGGATCGGCCGAGTACCTGGAGACGCTGGCGTACGAGGGTGGCGGGCGCTACTATCCCGCCGAGGACATCCTGCGGGTGCCCGACTTTTTCCTGAAAGAGACAGTCCAGGCCGTGGGGGAGTACATCGTCGAGGAAGCGTTCTACCCCCTGCCATCGGCCCCGGGCACCATGCTGCGTGGGCTCGACGTCGCGGCCCTGCCCCCTCTCTTTGGCTACAACGGCACCACACCCAAGGGCACGTCGCGCGTCGTCCTCTCCACGCCGCGCGGCGATCCGCTGCTCGCCACCTGGCAATACGGCCTGGGCCGCGCCGCGGTGTGGACATCGGATCTGAAGGGGCAGTGGGCCAGCGAGTGGCTCGAATGGCCCGGCTTTGCCCGCTTTGCCTCGCAGCTCGTGGGCTGGACCCTGCCGGCCCCGGCGATGGAGGGGATCGCCGCCGAAACGTCGCTCAGTGCCGAGGGTGCGGCCATCCGCGTCGAGGCCACAACCGACGACGGGCAGCCGCGTAACTTTCTCGACGTGACCGCCACGCTGATCGGCCCCGACCTGGAGGCGACGCGCCTCTCGCTGCCGCAGGCGGGTGCTGGGCGATATGAAGCCCTCGCCGGCATCTCTCAGCCCGGCACCTACCTCGTGCGACTGGAGGTACGAGATGGCGACGAGGTACTGGGCCAGCAGACGCTCGGCTTGGTGGTGCCCTACTCGCCCGAATACCGCGCCGCCGGCACCGACCGCCCCTTCCTGGAAGAGCTGGCGCGCATCACCGGCGGCGGCCCACTGCCCGAGCCGGCTGCCGCCTTTGTGCACGACCTGCCGCCCGCGGGCCATCCACGCGAGGTGTGGCCCACGCTCCTGCTCATCGCCGCCCTGCTCTTCCCACTCGACGTCGCCCTGCGCCGGCTGGTGCTCACCCGCGCCGACGTGGCCCGTGCCCGCGAGTGGCTGCGCACCCACCTGCCCACCCGGGGCCGCCAGGCCACGCGCACTGAGCGCGCCCTGGGCCAGCTCTTTACCGCCCGCGACCGCGCGCGCGAGCGAACTCGTGAGCGAGGCACAAGCCCGGACCGGGAAGAACCGGCTCCACCGCCACGCCCCGATGCGCCGGTACCCCCGTCAGACACACAGCCCGCTGCCAAGGAGCCGAAAGAGGACGCGGGTGCACCGGCCGAGGGCGACCAGGATTCCCTCTCCCGCCTGCGCAGAGCCAAGGAGCGCGCTCGCCGCCGCGAATAGCCGTGCGACAAGATGCTTGGCGGCGACCACTGTCTGCGCGCCAAGAACTCGGCACACGTGGACACGATCACGATTTGGTGCTAAACTTGATCGAGACGCTGCGTTCAGCCATGATACCTTTGGTTAAAGGAGCCGAGTTTGGCAACGACCTGCGCATTATGCGGCGCGGCGCTCGCGCCGGGTGAAACGTGCCGAGATCGCTTCGATGCGACTCTGGCACTGGAGATTGAGAACCCATCGGCATACGGTGCAGTTCATCATCTCAGCGTCCTGTGCTACATGCTTCAGCATAACGCCTACTCGCGCGCTGCGTGGCCGGCAGCCCGCCAGCTCCTGCACGAGTTTGTTCACGACGGGCTCACCGCTACTCAGGCACGCCGCCGGAATCGCACCAGGTTCGATAATGAGCATCGTTCGTGGAGTGTGACCCAGGGCGCCAGGCTGCCCGGCGTGGGCACCGTCGCCTGGACGCGCACGATGGCCGATGTCCGGGTGGACACGGTCGAACAATACTGCGCCGACGTGCGCGACTGGGCGCGCGCGGTGTTAGCCGATACGGCGACGATTGCTCGGCAGTATGATAGTGAAACCTGACGAGTGTCCC
>DATHUZ010000629.1:0-3769 GCA_035461725.1 Anaerolineae bacterium | reverse complement strand
GCCTGTCGGCGAACTCGGGCGGCAGCACGTCCTCCGTCAGCCGCGTCGTCGCCAGCGGCGCCACCGTGTTCACCTTGATCCCGTACTTGGCCCCCTCCAGCTTGAGCGTGTTCATCAGCCCCACCAGCCCCATCTTGGCCGTGCTGTAGTTGCTCTGCCCAAAGTTCCCGAACAGCCCCGCCGCCGACGTCGTCATCACGATCCGTCCAGACCCCTGCTCGCGCATCGCCGCGAACGCTGCCCGCGTCACGTGGTACGCCCCCTGCAGGTGCACTGCCAGCACCCCATCCCACAGGTCGGGCGTCATCTTTAAAAACGACTTGTCGCGCAGAATGCCTGCATTGTTGATCAGAATGTCGATCCGGCCATAGCGGTCGAGCGCCGTCTGCACGATCCGCTCGCCCCCCTAGACCGTCGTCACCGAGTCATAGTTGGCCACCGCCTGACCGCCGGCGTCGACGATCTCTTGCACCACGGCGTCGGCGGCGCGCGCGGATTGGCCGGTGCCGTCGCGGGTGCCGCCCAGGTCGTTGACGACCACGCGGGCTCCGCGCCGCGCCAGCTCGAGCGCATAGACGCGACCCAGCCCGCCCCCCGCACCGGTCACCACCGCCACCTGCCCGTCGAAGCGGATGCCCTTCACCTGCGCCCGGCGCGCGGCCTCGTCACGGCCGATCCACTCGGCCACGCCGCGGTCGATGGTCACCTTGCCCGTCTCGGCGTTGACCGTGCGCCACACCGCCCGGCCTTCGTCGAGCTGCCAGATCTGGGTCTTGACCGGCTGGCCCGGGTAGAGCGGCCGGCTAAAGCGGTTGCTAAAGCGGACGAGGCGCTCGGGCTCGCCCGGAAACAGGTGCTTGACGACGGCGCGGCAGGCAAAACCGTGGGTGCACAGCCCGTGCATGATCGGCCCCTCGAAGCCACTCATCCGCGCGAACTCGGGGTCGACGTGCAGCGCAAAGGTGTCGCCCGACAGGCGGTAGATCAGCGGCTGGTTCGAGGCCGGGTGCATCACCTCTTCGAAATCAGGCGCTCCATCGGGGAACTGGAACGTCTCGACGGGGGCCGGCTCGCCGCCAAAGCCGCCGTCGAGCCGCGAGAAGAGGGTGACGATGTTGGTGTAGAGCTTTTGCCCATCCTCGTAGTAGGTGTCCACCTCGCCCACGACGAGCGCGCCTTTGCCCGGCCCCTTGTCGTACATGGCCGTGATCCGCCCCTCGCTGGTCAGCTTGCCACCCTCGGGCGGGATGGGGCTGTGCAAAACCAGCTCGTGCTCGCCGTGGACGATGCCCATGAGGTTGACGCCCGAGCCCATCACGAAATCGGTAAAGAAGTCATAGACGCTCAGGATGGCGAATGACGGGATGACCTTGAGCCGGGTCTCGTACACAAAGTCGAGCTCGTCGTAGCCGGCGCCCACACCGACCGCGTACAGCACCAGATCGTGCCACCCATACTCCCTGGTCTTGGGGCCCATTTTCTTGCCGATTGCGTCGAGATTAAGTGCCATAGAGCCTCCTCATTGGTAACGTGATACGTGACGCGTGATACGTACTTTACGCATCACGCACAAGTCTCACGTTTCAAAAAATCCACATATCGTCCAAACACGGGTTCCGCCTCTTTTTTCAACAGCATCGGCCCCATGTGGGTGACGCCTTCGAACTCGACCAGCTCTGCGCCCGGGAGCACGCGGACCAGATCGCGCGACATGCCCACCGGCGTCGTCGTGTCGGCGGTGCCGTTGAGCAACAGGACGGGCACGCCGCGCACTTTAGGCAGGCCCTCAGAGAAGAACGAGATCTCTTGCGCAATGTCGCCGACATAGTAGCGAAACAGGTCGACCATCGTCTGGATGTAGGTCCCCTCCAGGGCCGGGTAGACCATGCGCCGCACCAGCCAGGCGCGCACGCGCTCGCCGAGCGCGAGCTCGTCGCGGCGTTTGCCAAAGAGGGCCGGCACATAGACCGCGTTGAATAGGGGAGCATAGTTGTCACGGTCGATACGCTGCGGCCACAGGTGCTGCAGCGCCGTCAGCGCCTCGATCCGCTCCTGAAAGCCGGCAAACGTGGATGCCAGGTCGCGGGAGAGGACGTTGGGATTGCCCAGCCCACAAAAGCTCCTGACCCTGTCGCGATGGGCGATGAGAAAAGCCTGGCCGACCAGGCTGCCCTTGCTGATGCCCAAGAGGTGTACCTGCTCCACAGACAGGGCATCGAGCAAGTCGCACAGCTCTTCCGCCAGGTCCGACATCCGAAACGGCACCGTCTTGGCCGACGAGCCGCCGATGCCGACATAGTCGTACTGCAAGAATCGGAATCGCTCGCCCAGTCCACGCTGCAGGATGGGCAGGGCCTGCTTGTCCCACTGGTGGTAGTTAAAGACGGAGCCGTTGACCAATACGACGGTCTCGGGCCCATTTCCGGTCCACTGATAGGCCACATCACCACGTCCCGGCAGTACGACGGTTGCCATGTCACGCCTCCTGCTGGGGCCTCGGTCGGAGACCGGCCCCGGCCACGGTCAGTCTACCCGGTCACTCCATGCCCATGGCGAGCATCTGCGAGATCACCACCCGCTGGATCTGGCTGGTCCCCTCGACGATCTGCAGCACCTTGGCGTCGCGCATCCACTTCTCCACGGGGTACTCGCGCATGTAGCCGTAACCACCCAGCACCTGCACGGCATCTGTAGTGACGCGCATCGCCATATCGGCCGCGAAGCGTTTGGCCATGCTGGCGGGAACGTTGCACGGCCGGCCCTCGTCGGCCAGGCAGGCGGCACGCCAGGTGAGCAGGCGCGCCGCCTCGATCTCGGTGGCCATGTCGGCCAGGAGAAAACGCACGGCCTGCTTGGCCAGGATCGGCTTGCCGAACTGGACGCGCTGCGCGGCATACTCGCCGGCGTACTCGTAGGCGGCGCGCGCCAGGCCGACGGCGCAGGCGGCGACGACCGGCCGCGTGTGCTCGAACGCCTTCATGGCCAGGAAAAAGCCCTGCCCCTCCTCGCCCAGCCTGTTCTCGACAGGCACGCGCACGTTCTCCAGAATCACATCGCCCGTGTGCGAGGCGCGCATGCCCATCTTGAGCTCTTTACGCCCGGCGGAGACGCCGGGCCTGTCCGCCTCCACGATAAAGGCGGTGATGCCCATGTGGCCCAGGCGCGGATCGACGGTGGCGAACAGGGCGTACAGGCCGGCGACGCCCCCCAGGGTGATGAACCGCTTCTGGCCGTTGAGCACGTAACAGTCTCCGTCGCGCACGGCGGTGGTGCGGAGCGCGGCGACGTCAGAGCCGGCATCGGGTTCGGTGAGGGCGAACGCGCCGGCGTGTACCTGGCGGTCGTCGCAGAACCAGGGGAGGTAGCGCGCTTTTTGTGCCTCGGTGCCGGCGATCAGGATGGGCACGGCGGCCAGGCCACAGCCGAGGATGGCGGTGGCGACGCCGAGGCAGCCCCAGCTCAGCTCTTCGGCCACCAGGCAGGACGTGAGCACGCTGTCCACGCCGCCGCCGCCATACACCTCAGGATAGTTGTACGACAGCAGGCCGATCTGTGCCGCCTGTTGCAGCAGCTCCCACGGCGTCTCTTCTCTCTGATCATATTCCGCCGCGACCGGCCGGATCTCGTTGGTGGCGAACCGCCGCGCCAACTGCCGCATCTGCTCCTGTTCTTCCGTCAGGTGGAAGCCGATCATGCTCCTCTCTCCTCAAGGGTATCGGGTATCGGGTATCGGGTATCAGGTACCTGATACCCGATACCCGATACCGAA
>DATHUZ010000628.1:0-2506 GCA_035461725.1 Anaerolineae bacterium | reverse complement strand
ACACTCGACCTGGTGTTGGTGCCCACCGACAGCGCGACAGACGGGAGCGGGCCCGCTGCGGCGACGCCGGCGGCGGAACACTTTGAGCCCACGGTAGAAGAGTTCGCCGTCCCTGCCGGCTCCCACCCCCACGACGTCGCTCCCGCCCCCGACGGCACCGTCTGGTACACAGCCCAACGCTCAGGCGAGCTCGGCCGCCTCGATCCGAGCACAGGCGAGACCCACCACATCGACCTTGGACCCGGCTCGGCACCCCACGGCGTGATCGTCGGCCCCGACGGTGCCCCCTGGATCACCGACAGCGGCTTGAACGCCATCGTGCGCGTGGACCCGGAAACGGAAGAGGTAGACGTCTACCCGTTGCCCGAGAGCCACCCCAACGCCAACCTGAACACGGCCACATTCGGCAGCAGCGGCATCCTCTGGTTCACCGGTCAGAGCGGCGTGTATGGCCGCCTCGATCCCGAGACGGGCGAGGTGGAGGCCTTTGACGCGCCCCGCGGCCCCGGTCCCTATGGCATCACCACGGCGCCCGACGGCACCGTCTACTATGCCTCGCTCGCCGGCAGCCACATCGCCCGCGTCGACGTTGAGACAGGGGAGGCCACCGTGATCGAGCCTCCCACGCCCAGCCAGGGTGCCCGGCGCGTGTGGGCCGATTCGTTGGGCCGCATCTGGGTGAGTGAGTGGAACGCGGGGCAGGTGGCGGTCTATGATCCCGCCGCCGGCGCGTGGCAGGAGTGGCGACTGCCTGGCGACAGCCCGCGCGCCTATGCCGTCTATGTCGACGAGCACGACACGGTCTGGCTGAGCGATTTTGGCGCCAATGCCCTTGTGCGCTTTGACCCTGAACAGGAGACGTTTGAAGTGGTGGCACTTCCGAGCAGCCCGGCGGAGATCCGCCAGATCCTGGGCCGGCCGGGTGAGATCTGGGGCGCCGAGTCGGGCGTGGACAAGCTGGTGGTCGTGCGCACACAGTAGAAAAGAAAGCCAGAGGTAAGCATGGATCGAGTATGTGTCACGGAGCAGGTTGAGTATCGCGATCCCAACGGCTACACGCTGATGGGCTACCTGGCCCGGCCTGAGCAGCCAGGCCCCCTGCCTGCCGTCGTCGTCATCCAGGAGTGGTGGGGCCTGAACGACCACATCAAGGATGTCACCCGCCGCCTGGCGGGAGAGGGGTTCGTGGCCCTCGCCCCTGACCTCTACCACGGGGCCGTCGTGAGCGAGCCCGACGAGGCACGCAAGCTGGTGATGGAGCTGGACATGCAAGCCGCCGTGCACGAAATCCGGCACGCGATCAGCTTCTTGTTGTCGCGGGCGTACGTCGCCGGACCGGAGGTAGGCATCATGGGGTTCTGCATGGGCGGCAGGCTGGTGCTGGCGACAGCACGGGTCGACGAGCGGCTCGGGGCGGCAGTCGCCTTTTACGGCTCCCCTCTGTCGCCCGACAGCGTCTCAGAAGTCAAAGCGCCCCTGCTGGGCCTGTACGGCGCCGAGGATGGCGGGATCCCGGTAGAGAGCGTGCGCGCCATGGAGGCGGCACTGGAGCGGGCCGGGATCGAGCACGAGATGCACGTGTACGAGGGCGCGGGGCACGCCTTCTTTAACGACACCAGGGCCAGCTACCGTCCTCAAGCCGCCGCCGACGCCTGGCAGCGAACGCTCGCCTGGCTGAGCGGCCATCTCACATCGCTTCCGCCCGGCGCTTGATGCCCTTGAGCATCTTGCATGCCATCACAAACGAGATCGGCTCGAGGAACACGCGATACATCAGCGTGTTGGCGAACGCCCGGTTCCAGCCAAGGCGCTGGCGAAAGATCAGCCTCGTCCCCTGCCCGGCGCGCTCCAGGACAAAGACGTTGATCCCACTGTAGTACGCCGCCGGCAGCGGCGCGCCGGGGTTCACCCCCTCGCCCGTTTTTGTGTCGAGCGTGCCGCCCAGCACGAGCGCTTTTTGTGGCTCCAACGAGACGACGGGTAAGCCGAGCCTGCCGTCGGGTGTGAGCAAAACCTTGTCGCCGGCAGACAGGTGTTGGTGCTCGGGCAGGATCCGTTCTGCGCTGCGCACCCCGCCGTTGTCGAGCAGGTCGTAGCTGTACCAGCCGGCGCGCTGGCAGCCGAGCTGCACCAGCCACGGCCACACCTTTTCGACGGGCGCGCGCACCGTCACCGCGCACGTCATCTCTGAATTGGGCTCGCGTACCAGGTCATCGCCGGGAAGGAGTTTCTCTACTTCCTCCCCCGTCGCCCCCCATCGCCGGTACCACCGCGCCAGCACGGGCGACAGCACCACCGTACCGGCAACTGCCACCACGCCGCCAATGCCATCCAGGATCGTCCTTGCATCTCTTATCATATTCATCCCCATCAACCCGACTGTCACGCCAGGCTCAGCCAGAGAACGCCCAGCGACAGAGTGATCAGAGTAATCGGTACACCCGCTTTTAAATACTCTCTGAACGACAGATCCACTCCCCCCTCTCGCGCCGTCTCGGCCACGATG
>DATHUZ010000627.1:0-2681 GCA_035461725.1 Anaerolineae bacterium | reverse complement strand
ATTCGGCGCCGTCCTGGTGTGGCTCCTCTTCGCCCGGCCGCAGCAAATGGCTCCCATGCCCGCGCCCCTTACCGTCTGGCCTACCGCGGCGCCTGTGGTGGACGAGCGTGCGGAGGGGGATCACGACGAGCTTTTCGTCGTGGTGAGTGCGCTCTATGCACTCGACCGCGACGTGGATCGGGCGCGAGAGCGCCTGGCAGCGGCCGGTGTCGAGGACCCTGCGGAGGCGGTCGCAGAGCTGGCACGGCAGCACGCCGCCGCCGGCAACCGGCAGCTCGCGACCGACCTGGCCACGCTGTCGGATGCGCTGGGTGGGAAGGATGAGACGCTGCTGGCCTACGTCGCCACCGCCACCGGCACGCCGACTCCCAGCCCGACGGTTACACCGCCGTCCACGTCGACGGCAACGTGGACACCCGTCCCCACTGCCACATCCCTTCCGACCGATCGGCCCACCGTGACCGCCACCGCCACGACGGCACCTACGGCGACGCGGCGTGCCCAGGCGGCTGCGCCGCAGCCGACGACCGCCCCCACTGCGAGCGCAGAGCCGGCGCCAACGACCCTGCCCCTCGACTGGTGGGATTACCGCGTGAGCGTGCTGGAGCCGCCGGTGCGGCTGGTGGAGGCGCGTGTCGCGCCAGGGGAGCTTTACTGGCGCCTGGTGCGGCTGGAGTGGCGCAAGCCAGGCGAGGGTGGCAATACCATCCTCTACGTCACGACGCTCGGACGCGACGGCCGGCCCGCGTGGGGCCAGGAAGTGATCGTCGAGCATGGCCCGTCGGAACGTTTCTATACAGAGCCCAAGGCGGGGCAGCCCTACGGGGTGAACTTTCCGATGGCAAGCACCCTCAACTCGTACCTGGTCTTTGTCGGGGGCGACCTGCCGAGCGATCGGGTCACAGGGCTTGGCCTCGGAGAACATCTCGGCAGTACGGATCACACCAGTTTTGTGCTGATTTTCCAACTCACACACAAGTAGCCGATTCTCGATCTTGTTGAGCAGAAGTAGCTGGTTTGCCTGACCGGCCGATCTGTGGTAGAATCTGGCTTCCATACTGGAGACTCATGGGTGGAGATTGGAGAAAACTGAAGCAGCGAAGCTGGAGGCAGAGTCAATGATGACGCAGCGGGAACAGTTGGACTATGGGGGGCAGGCAGTCATGGAAGGCGTGATGATGCGCGGCCAGAATGCGCTCGCGGTCGCCGTGCGCCAGCCCGATGGCGAAATCGTGATGCACACCGAACCTCTGGATCCCAAGATCTACCGCGGTAAGCTGAGCAAGATCCCCTTTCTGCGCGCGCTGATCGCCCTGTGGGATGTGCTGGTGCTGGGCACGCGCACCTTGATGTGGTCCGCGACGGTGTCGATGGGCCCGGAGATGAAGGTCGAGTTCACCGGGCCGATGGCCTGGGGCACGCTGGCATTTTCCCTGGTGCTCGGCGTGGCCCTCTTTTTCGTAACACCCCTGCTCTTGACAGGGCTGGTGGAGAACCAGATCTCCTCCTCCTTCCTGACCAACCTGGTCGAAGGCGTGATCCGGATGGCGATCTTTGTCGTCTATATCTGGGCGATCGGGCGGGTGCCCGAGATCAAGCGGGTGTTCGGCTACCATGGCGCGGAGCACAAGACGATCAATGCGTACGAAGCCGGGGTGGAGCTGACGCCCAAGAACGTGGCGCGCTACTCGACGGCGCACCTGCGGTGTGGCACCGCGTTTCTGCTGTCAGTGATGGTCATCTCGGTCCTCTTTTTTGCCATGCTGGGCCAGCCGCCAATCGTGCTGCGACTCCTGTCGCGCATCCTCTTTATCCCCTTGATCGCGGCAGTGGCGTACGAGTTTATCAAATTCACAAACCGGCACCGTGACAACGTCCTGGTCCGGTCGCTCGCCGCGCCCAACCTGGCGCTGCAAAAGCTGACGACGCGTGAGCCGGATGAAAAGATGCTCGAAGTGGCGATCTTGGCGCTCGAGCGTGTCATGGAAGCTGACGGGGTGCTGGTGCCGGCCAGGTCCAGTGAAGAGGGCAAAGTTGCCGAGTACAGCCCCGCCGTGCTATAATATCTCGGCAAGCGGGCTCGAGTGTGCCTCGGGCCAGGGTAGCATAGGGAACGCCAGGGAGGGCAGAATGTCAAATCGGCAACCGATTCCCGCGCCCACGCTTCAGAAGGCCCGCAAGGCAAACACGCTGGGGCTTCAGCAGTACGAGCGTTGGGAGATCGATGAGGCGATTGAATCGCTCAACGAGGCGATCCGGCTCAACCCCGAAGAACCTCAGTATCACCTCAACCTGGCGCGCGCCCTCGCTCGCTATGGCGATTTCGACGCGGCGCGCCGCGCCCTCGGCTCCTATATTCGTTACGAGCCCGACAAGGAGCTGTCGGAGCGCTTTGAACAGCTCTTTGGCGAGGGCATGGACCAAGTCGAGACGATGCTCACCGAGCTGATGAGAAAAAAGAGCGTAGCGCTGGAGGTGATCGGCGCCGCGGTGCAGATGTGGCTTGAGTACCGCATCTGCCTGGGGCGGCGCCCCCTCGTGATCCGCAAGCCAGAGACGTGGGCTGCCGCGCTCGACTATACCATCCGCAAGGTCAACTTTGTCGAGCTGAGCCAGCGCGAAATTGCAGACCTGTATGGCGTCAGCCCATCGACGGTGAGAGCCTATCACAACGACCTGGT
>DATHUZ010000626.1:0-1831 GCA_035461725.1 Anaerolineae bacterium | reverse complement strand
CTGCACGGGTGGGCATCCCCGCGGTCAACGCCGTGGCCGCGCTGCTCGGCGTCCTGGCCTGCATCGCCGTGCCCGTCGCCCTCGTCCTCGAGCTGGTGCGTGTCTTTGCCGAGCGTGGCTGCATGCTCGAGGGCCTGGGTGTCCTCGACGCCTATCGCCGCGGGTTCGAGGTACTCCGCAGCAACCTCGGCTCCGCGCTCGTCCTCTTTTTGATCCAGATCGTCGTCACCGTCACCCTCTTTGTCTTGTTGATCGTGCCGGGCGTCATCCTCTTGCTCTGCTGCATCTTCTGGCCACTCGTCCTCCTCTTCCAGGGCGCGGTGACCGCCTTCTTCTCGACGCTCTGGACACTCGCCTGGCGCCGCTGGACCGGTGCGGTGCTTGCTGCCGATCAGGAGACAACATGAGCTATTTCGATCGCGTGGTATCGGGCACCCTCTTCCGCCCAGCGAGCCGCCTGTGGCGGGATGCCCGGGTCGGAATGGTCGCAGCGGTGGCTTTCCCGGCACTGGCGGGCCTGCTCGTCGCCCTCACCATGCCTCGAGGCCCCCTAACTTCAGGCCAGGCGATTGCCGCCATCGTCCTTGGACTGGTCACCGGTGTGCTGAGCGGCCTGTCCTTACGGTCGCCGTGGGCCGCACTCTTGGCGCCTGTCGCGTACGGCGTCGTCTTTGAGATCGGCCGTGCCGGCACCGCCGGCCCCCTGGTCGACGCGCCGCGGCTCGACTCAACCTACGCCATCCTCGCCATCATCCTCGGCCGCGGCGTGCACGCACTGCTCGTAGCCCTGCCGATGGTCCTCGGCGTCTTTTACGGCATCGTCCTCGCCCGGCGCCTGTCGCTGCCCGTGTCCATCGGCACGCCGGCCGGTGCCGGGTACCTGGTCATGGGCGTGCTCACCCTCGCCGTCATCGCCCTGGCGATACTCATCGCCCTGCCCGCGCGCACGCCTCCTGTCGTCGCACCCGATGGCGAGCCCGTGCCCGGCAGCATCGCCACGCTCGAGAAGGTGCGCCTGGGCGGCCACGACCAGTGGATCTCCATCCGCGGCTACAGCACCGACAACCCCGTGCTTCTCTACCTCAGTGGTGGCCCGGGCCAGAGCGACCTTCCCTACTCCCGCGTCCTCTTTGACGACCTGGCGCGCGACTTTGTCGTCGTAGGCTGGGACCAGCGCGGCACCGGCAAGTCGCACTCGGCCCTCGATCCACGCTCGACGCTCACCCTCGACCAGGCCGTATCCGACACGGCACAGCTCAGCGCGTACTTGCGCGACCGCTTTGGCGAAAGCAAGATCTATCTCCTGGGCGAGTCGTACGGTAGCTTTATCGGCGTGCTGGCGGTGCAGCGTCACCCCGAGCTGTACTACGCCTTCATAGGCAGCGGCCAGATGGTCGACCCGCTGGAGACGACGCGCCGCCTGCACAACGAGATGCTGGCCTATGCAGCCGAGACGGGCGACGAGGAGCTGGCAGCGCAGATGCACGCATTCGGCGAGCCGCCCTACAACAACTTTTACGCCAATGCGTTCGTCATGGGTTACTATGACGCACTCGCCGGCCCCTACACCCCACCCCGAGTTTACGTGGAAAAGGGTACGGCAGCCGCGCTTGGACCATGGGGCATCTTGGCAACGGAATACACCTTCATGGAAAAGCTCGGCGTGCTGCGTGGGCTCATGGATCTCTTTTCCACCATGTGGCCGCACATGCTCGGCGTCGACCTTCGCCGGGACGTGACGGCGCTCGACGTGCCGATCTATATCCTCGACGCCGGGCACGAGCTGGCAGCCCGCCGCGACCTCGCCCTCGAATGGTACAACATGGTCGAC
>DATHUZ010000625.1:0-5342 GCA_035461725.1 Anaerolineae bacterium | reverse complement strand
GATGCCATTAAACCCGGCACTGCCGGTGAATCCTGTCGCCGATCCATCGGTGATCATGCGGTAGTTCAGGCCATAGACCTGGATCACGCCGGCCAGCCCGGCGAACGCGCCGCTCAACAGGAGGGCGATCACGACCTGGCGCCGCACGCGGATGCCGCCATAGCGCGACGCGTCGGGGTTCTGGCCCACGGCACGGATGCGGTAACCGAGCGTGGTGCGCCACAGGAGGATGTAGACCAGGATGGCCAGGCCGATGGCGATGGCCGCGCCCAGGTGCAGCCGCGTCGGCACCAGCCGCGGCAGGCGGAAGGCCAGGTCGAGCGGCGCCGTTTGCGGGATCTTGCTCGCCAGCTCTGCCTGGGCGGGGTCGATCAGCGGGCCGCGCAGCAGGTAGTTCATGATCTGCACGGCGATGGCGTTCATCATCACCGTGCTCAGGATCTCGTTGACGTTAAAGTAGGCCTTGAGCGCGCCCGGGATCGCGCCCCAGAAGGCGCCGCCCACGAATCCGGCGAACAGCGCCAGGGGAATGACCAGCCAGCCGGGCTCCCCGGCCAGTGCCAGGCCCACCACCGTGCCAAAGATGGCGCCGATCACCATCTGTCCCTCGCCGCCGATGTTGATGACGTTGGCGCGGAACGCGATGCAGATGCCGAGGCCAACGAGCAGCAGCGGCACCGCCTTGACCGCCGTCTCGGCCAGGGCGTTGCCGCTGCCAAAGGCCCCCTCGACCAGTGCCCCGTATGCCTGGATCGGGTTCGCGCCAAGGATCAGCAGCATCACCCCGCCCACGGCCAGCGCCGCAAAGGTGGCGAACACCGGCAGCAAGCCGTCCACGATCTGCGAGACGTTGAGTCGTTTCATCGCTCCTCCTTGTGGTGGTATGCTGGTAGATTGGTAGATTGGTAGATTGGGACGGCGGAGTCCCAATCTACCAATCTACCAATTCCCAATCTACCTCTCTCCCAACTTGACCGGCAGCTCGTACACCCTCACGCCTGTCGCCCGGTAGATCGCGTTGCAGATCGCCGGCGCCGTCGGGATGGACGGCAACTCGCCGATTCCCTTGGCGCCGTACGGGCCGTCGGCCGTGGGGTGCTCGACGAGGTGCACCTCCATCTCGGGCACGTCGCCGATGCCCGGCGCTTGGTAGTCTTTCCAGCGCCGCGTTTGCGGTACCCCATTCTCCAGCACATACTCTTCACCGAGCGCGGTGCCGATGCCCATCACGATGCCGCCTTCGATCTGCCCGCGGAAGGCGAGTGGATTGAGCGCCCGCCCACCGTCGGCGGCGGCGACCACGCGCAGCACCTGCACCTTGCCGCTCTCCGGGTCGACCGCCACCTGGGCCGCCTGGGCACCAAAGCCAAAGGCAAAGTGCATGTCGCCGCCCGTGCCCAGCGGTTGGGTCCTGGGAGCTGCATAGCGGTAGGTGAGGCGCGGCGCCTGGCCCTCGGCCTCGAGCCACTCGACCGCCTGTGACAGGGGCGCCGCGTGGCCGTCCGCCCGCATCTCGCCGTGCTCGAACCGGATCGTCTCCGGCGGCATGTCCCACTGCTCGGCGGCGACGCGTGCCAGCCGCTCGCGCAGGGTGGCCGCAGCGTGGCGGGCGGCGTTGCCCGTGACGTAGGTCTGGCGGCTGGCCGTCGTCGGCCCACCGTCGGGCGTCCGGTCCGTGTCCGACAGGAGCACGCGCACGCGCTCCATGGGCAGGCCCAGCTCTTCGGCGGCGCACTGGGCGACGATGGTGGCCAATCCCTGGCCCAGGTCGGCCGAGCTGGCGCGTACCTCGACGTCGACGCCGGTTGCCGCGCCGTCGCGGTAGAGCTCGATCTCGGCCGCGGCGGCGTCGTCGGCGCCACCGCCCAGGCCGGTGTTCTTGTAGGCGCAGGCAAAGCCCCAGGCGATCTTGGGAGCGGGGAATCGGGTATCAGGTATCGGGCCGGCATCCAGTTCTTTGACGCGGCGCTCGACGCGGTCGATGCAGTCGAGGAGGCCGGCGGACTCGGTCAGGAGCTGGCCCGTGGCGGTGGTAGAGCCTGGGCGCAGGGCGTTGATGCGGCGCAGCGTGAAGGGGTCGATGCCCAGCGCTTCGGCCAGGATGTCCATGTTCGACTCGACGGCAAAGGCCGACTGGGTGACGCCAAACCCGCGAAAGGCGCCGGCCGGCGGGTTGTTGGTGTACATGGCATAACAGTCGATTTTGGCGTTGGGCACCTGGTAAGGGCCGGTGGCGTGGGTGGTGGCGCGGGTGAGGACCTTGGTGGACAGGCTGGCGTAGGCGCCGGCGTCGCCCACCAGCTCGGCCTCGACGGCGGTCAGCGTGCCGTCTCGTTTCGCGCCCGTCTTGATCCGGATCACCGTGGCGTGGCGCTTGGGATGGGCGAGGAGCGACTCGGCGCGGTCGTAGAGGATCTTGACCGGGCGGCCCGTGGCCTGCGCCAGCAGCGCGGCGTGGATCTGGCCCATGATGTCCTCTTTGCCGCCGAACCCACCGCCGATCAGGGTGCCGACGATGCGCACCTGGTCGTCGGGCAGCCCGAGGGCGGCCGCGGTCTGGGCGCGGTCGGCGTAGGGGATCTGGGAGCCGACGTAGACGGTCACTTTTTGGTGGGCGTCGTCGTAGCCGGCGGGCACGCCGATGCTGCACTCGGGCTCCATGAAAAAGTGGTCGTAGGCGGGGGTGCGGTATTCGCGCTCGACGACGACGTCGGCCTCGGCGAACCCCTGCTCGACGTCGCCGTGGCGCACCTTGATATGCTCCAGCAGGTTGCCCTCGCCATGGTCGGCGCCGGGCGCCCGCACCTCGTGCACGTGGGGGGCGTGGGGCGCGCGCGCGTCCTCGGCGCTCGCCACCGTTGGCAGCGGCTCATAGTCGACCTCGATCAGGTCGAGCGCCTGACGGGCGATCTCTAGCGTGTCGGCGGCGACGACGGCGACGGCATCGCCCAGGTAGCGCACCTTGTCGTCACACAGCACCGGCCAGTCGTGGTAGACAAGCCCGTGGCGGTTGCGCCCCGGCACGTCCTTGTGGGTCAGCACGGCGTGCACGCCGGGCAGCGCCCTGGCCCGGCTCGTGTCGATCGACACGATACGCGCGTGTGGATACGCGGCGCGCAGCGTGGCGCCGTGGAGCATGCCCGGAAAGGTATAATCGTCGGTGAATTTGGCCGCGCCCGTCACCTTGTCGACGGCGTCAGGCCGTGGGTAAGAATGGCCGATGACGCGCAGCGGCTCCATCGTTTCGATCGGCAGCGGCGGCAGCGGCCGGCCGGTGCGGTACTCGTGCACCGCCGACTGGACCGCGCGCAGGATGCTCGCATACCCCGTGCAGCGGCAGGCGTTGCGCGCCAGCGCTTTCTTGATCTCTGCCTCGCCCGGCTCCTCGCCCGAATCGACCATCTTTTGCCACACCGCGGCGGCGGCCATCAGCAGGCCAGGTGTGCAAAATCCACACTGCACCGCCCCGTGGTCGATGAATGCTGTCTGCAAGGGATGCAGCGGTACACCGTCCCACGTGCTCGCCAGCCCCTCGACGGTCAGAACCTCTTTGCCCGCGGCCCGCCGCGCCGGCCACGTGCACGATCGCACCGCGCGCCCGTCGAGCAGCACCGTGCACGACCCACACAGCCCGTCGCTGCAGCCTATTTTTGTCCCCGTCAGCCCGAGCTGGTAGCGGAGCACGTCCGACAGCTTGGTGTCGGGTGTGATCTCGACCTCGTGCTCGGTGCCGTTGACGATTAGCTTGATTTTCGTTCTTTCTTCGGTCATGGACACCCTCCATATCTGTCACTGTCGCTGCGAGGCGCAGTCGTTCGCGCCCGAAGCAATCTCCAACTTGATCATAGGTGGGGGTTGCTTCGCTCGCTGCGCTTGCTCGCAACGACAGTTTCTCAAGTGGTCGAAGCCCCGTCTCGGGGCGCCTGGGTTGTGCCGGCTCTCTTGAAGATGCGTGCGTAGTCGCAGACCACCCCGAGACGGGGCTCCGCGCGGAGAGATAGATGTGTAATGCCTTCGGCCGAGTCATCCGTGTGCCTGGCGCCTGCCTCTGCGCTTCCACCACACAACCCCGCCACCGGCGGCTAGTCCGAGGAGCATGCCAGAGCAGGGAAACAAGATGTAGGCGCCGCCAGCGCTGTAGACGCTTTCACCGTGGCTCCATTCCCACACAAGGCCCTGCGCGTCCAGCACATAGCTGTGCTCCATCCAGCCGTCCGCATACATCGTGTAATCCTGCGTGCAATCCACGATATCCGATGGCGGGTTGGTGAGTGGAAAGAACGCGGGCGTGTCCAGGTTGCAGGGCTTGGTGACGGTGGTCGGGTAGGGATCGTCGTCAAAAGACGGTATCTCGGCGGGAAACCAGCATTCATCCCTCCACAGCGCGCAGCTATAGGTCTCTCCAGTGGTGGTTCTGGCAAACACGCTGCCCTGGCCACTGATGACGAGTTCTTCGATCGGGGCAGGCGCCGGCTCTGTTTCTTCCCATCGTTCAAAATAACCGGCGTTGCTCGCGCTGCCAAAGCCTATGCCGAGCAGCAGCCCCAGGATGACAAACAAGGCGACGTATCGCATCTCAACCCCCCACGGCTCGCGGCTTCCGTGCTTCGATCAGATACTTTTCCGCCGCAAACACCAATTCCTCACCACGCTCCAACCGCTCGTGCAAGGCCAGCAAATATTCTACGTGCGTCGCCACAGAAAACCCCGGCACCAGCCAGGGGATCGCCTTCAGATAGTAGACGATCGCCCCGGCGTCGGTAAACGTCAGCTTGCCCGTCCAATCGAGGCAGGTGGCCACTTCCAGCCCCGCCGCTTCGAGCCGGGGCGCCACGATCCCGGGCGTATCGTTGGGCCACGGCACCGGTGCACCAAAGTGGGCGATCAGGTCGTGCGCCCACAGGCCGTGCACCTGCTGCGTCAGAAAGGTGCCGCCGGGGGCGAGGATGCGCGCCACCTCGGAGGGGTTCAAGCCGGAGTGGCGGTTGAGCACCAGGTCGAACTCGCCGCCGGCGAAGGGCATGGCGATTTCCTCTTCCAGCGCCACCTCGACCACGGTGACGCCGAGCGGCTCCAGCCGCTCGCGGGCGAGGGCGACGTTGGGCGGATAATCCTCGGTGACGGCCACCTTGTCTGGCCAGCGCTCGCGCAGGCGCAGCAGGCGCTCACCGCCGCCGGTGCCCATGTCGAGCACGGACGACGCGCCGTCCATCAGCTCGGCGGCGCGCGCCAGGTAGGACCAGGGCGGCTTTTCCTCGATCATCCGCCCGTCGAGGTAGGAAAAATCCCAGCCGGCAAAGGGCGCCTGCTCTTCTTTGCGCCAGGCGGCGATCAGTTGCTGC
>DATHUZ010000624.1:0-2629 GCA_035461725.1 Anaerolineae bacterium | reverse complement strand
TTATAGCGCTGCCGACACCTCGAGCTGGAAACAGGCCCGCCGCGCGGCCTTTGTGCAGGACGTAATGTCCACATTCACCCAACGCTCCGACAGCCTGCTCAGTTTTGAAGAGATCAGCGGCTCGCTCCACCTGGACCACGTGCAATACCGCCAGGTGCGAGAAGTCCGACTCGACCAGATCGTGGGCAGCGTGGGGCGCTATGCCGATTTCACGCGCACCTTTCTGCCCCGCCAGGACTATCTCCAGGAGCGGTGGCAAAAGATCGAAGAGATGATGGCCGGCGGCCGCCCCCTGCCCCCGATCGAGCTCTACCAGGTCGGGGAGGTTTACTTTGTGCGCGATGGCAACCACCGCGTCTCTGTCGCGCGCCAGCGCCGGTTTACCACGATCCGCGCCCACGTCTGGCAGTACACCACGCCTATCCCCCTGCAGGCCGGCTCGAACGTAGACGAGTTGTTGTGCCAGGTGGCCCACACGGCGTTTATGGAACGCACGCACTTTGATCGTCTCTGCCCCGAGGTGACGATCCGGCTCACGGAGCCGGGCGGATATGAAGAGCTGGTGCGCGAGATCGAAGCCTTCCAGCAGGCCCTGTCAGAGATCGACCGGCACGAGGTCCCCTTCGAAGAGGCGGTCACCCTGTGGAGCGAGCTGCGCTACATCCCGATCGTCGAGATCATTCGCGAGCGCCAGGCGCTGGCCGAGTTCCCCAACCGGACTGAGGCCGACCTCTACCTGTGGCTGAGCCGCAACCGCCAGGAGCTGGCTGCGCGCTACGAGCACACGGTGCTGATGCACGAGGCAGCCGATGACCTGGCCCGGCAGGCAGAGGGCCAGGCCGGAACGGTGCGTTGGCTCAGGAAAAGGGTGGCACGCGTGGCAACCGGTTGGCGAAAGCGAATGGCACGCCGCTGACGCCTGCCTATCCGTTCAGGCGCCTGTACACCCTGCTCATCCGCCTGTATATCTCGACAAAGGTCTCGAACCGCTCGTCATAGAGCGCGCGGTTCTCCGGGGCCGGCTCGTACGTGGCGCTGAATTCGACCAGGTCGGGCACATCGTCGAACGTGATTTCACCCAGCCCAACGGCGGCGATGAACGCCGCGCCGCGCGCGTTGGCCTGGATCGGATCCCGCACCTGCCGCACCTGCACGTTCAGCACGTCGGCCACGATCTGGCACCACACGTCCGAGCTGCCCCCGCCGCCGACCACGTTCAGGCTCTCGACCTCACGTCGCATAAAGCGGGACACAGGACCCAGCAGCCAGCGCGTGTTCAGGGCCACGCCCTCCATCACGGCGCGCACCAGGTCGGCGCGCGTGTTGTGCAGCGACAGGTTATAGATGCCCGCCCGCAGGGTTCGCTCGTCCACCGGTGCGCGCTCGCCCCAGATCCAGGGCGTGTACAGCAGGCCGTTGCTGCCCGCCGGCACGCGCGCGGCCATCCGGTTCATGGCCTCGAAAAAGTCCGAGCCGGCCTCTCCCTCGAACAGCTCGTCGTGCGCGCAGAGGATGCTGTCGCGCAGAAAGATCAGATTGCCCCCCGCGGTAGCCTGGAGCGCGGTCAGGAGGTAGCGGTGGGGCACGGCGCACGGCACCGAAGCGAGCGACGAGAGGGGATCGGTCTTTTTAAAGGGCACGTGCGCGGCCAGCCACGACGACGTGCCGATGTAGAGGTGCAGGGCGAAATCGGCCGCCGCGCCGGCGCCAATGCCTGCCGCCGTGGTGTCGATCGAGCCGGCCACCACGGCCACGTCGTCGGCCAGCCCCAGCTCGGCGGCGACGGCGGCCTGGATCGTGCCCAACACCTCGGTGCACGGCACGATCTCGGGGAACTTGGCCGCGTCGATGCCGCTGTCGCGCACGAGGCGCGCATCGTAGTGAATGTCGTCGGGGTCGCGGTTATCGGTCACCCACGAGGTCAGGATCGAGTCAAAGGTCGCGGCCAGGCGGCCGGTGAGGCGGAAGTTCATATAGTCGAGGACGTTCAAGAACTTGACCGTGCGCGCATACACCTCGGGGAAACGGTCGCGCACCAGGAGCATATGTCCGGCGGGGTCCTTGCCCGTGGTCGACGGCATGCCCCCCGTCAGGCGGATCCAGCGCACGAGCCTGGCGGCGTCGACGCCGAGCAGGTTGATCCGGCCCCTCGCCTGGCGCCGCAGATAGGGCGCGCCGCGCATGTCCATCCAGAGGATGCAGTTCATCAACGGGTTCCCGTCCGCGTCCACGGGCACGGTGCCTTCGCCCTGCGTCGAGCAGCAGACGGCGCGGACCGACTGCCGGGGCACCAGGTCGCGGGCCAGCAGGCGCTGCGCAGTCGTTAGAAAAGCCTGCCACCACTCGTCGGGACACTGCTCGGCCCCGCCGTCGGCCGTGACATGCAGGGTGATGGGCGCGGACTCCCAACCGAGCACCCGCCCGCGGACGGTGACCAGCGCGACCTTGACACCGGAGGTGCCATGGTCGACGGCGAGGACGACGGGCTCTGCTTGTGTCGACATCGTGCTTGATTTCCTTGTCATTGATTAACCAGCGATACCAGTCGTCACACACCTTCCACCGCCGACAGCACGGTTTCAAAGCGGTTCAGCGCGTCGTCGATGACGTCGTCGCCGTCGGCCAGGCT
>DATHUZ010000623.1:0-7851 GCA_035461725.1 Anaerolineae bacterium | reverse complement strand
GAACCGGTGGTGGATACCCTGGTCGTGACGGTCGAAATGCCATGCGCGCCGGTCACCGGCCTCGACTTTGGCTGGACGCCGGTGGCGCCGGTTGCCGGGCAGATGGTATCCTTCGCCGCCACCGTCACCGGCGGCGACGAGCCGATCAGCTACAGTTGGAACTTTGGCGACGGCGGAACGGCCGTGGGCGCCGATGTGACCCACGCCTTTGCGCTGGCCGCCGAGCACACGGTCTGGCTGACGGCGACCAACTGCGGCGGCGACGCGGTGGTGGTTATCTCCCACACGCTGACGATCGCCGAGCCCTTCTACTACTACTATGTGCCCATCATCGTCCGGGGCTACGTCGACTAGCGGCTGTAACTGAACATGAGGGGCCTGAGCCCGGCCGGGTTCGGGCCCCTCTCACGCCACCCGGCAGCCGTTCTGGCCGGTTGGCGCTCATCACCGAACACAAAAAAGCGGGGGACGGACATTCCGTCCCCCGCTTTGCACCCAACGTTTATTCGGCGTTGTCCACCGTCTGTGGCAGCTCCACCGGGATTGCCGCCGGCGCCTGGTCGTGGAACTCGAGCCCATCGCCCGCCTCGTTCACGTCGGCCAGCACGTGCGTGCCCGGCTCCACCTCGCCGCGTAGAATGCGCTTCGACAGCGGGCTTTCGACGTGGCGCTGCAGCGCGCGCCGCAGCGGCCGCGCCCCGAATGCCGCGTCGTACCCCTGCTCGGCCAGCCAGCGCCTGGCACGCTCCGTCAGCTCGACGGTGACGTTCCGTTCCTCCAGCCGCTCGCGGATCTCTTGCATCTGCAGGTCCACAATCTGCTCGACGTGGTCGACCGTCAGTGTGTGAAAGATAATAATCTCGTCCACGCGGTTCAGGAACTCGGGCCTGAACGTGCGCTTGAGCCCTTCTTCGATCTTTTGCTTCGTCTCGGCCAGCTCTCTGTCGCCGCCCTCTACCCGCAGAAACCCGAGTGTGCCGCCCTTTCGGGCATACTCGGTGCCAATATTCGACGTCATGATCAGCACCGTGTTGCGGAAATCGACGACGCGCCCCTGCCCGTCGGTCAGGCGTCCATCCTCCAGGATCTGCAGCAGCGCATTCCAGACGTCTGGATGCGCTTTTTCGATCTCGTCGAACAGCACGATCTGGTACGGCCGGCGGCGGACCGCCTCTGTGAGCTGTCCACCCTCTTCGTAACCGACGTAACCCGGCGGCGCGCCGAACAGGCGGCTCACCGTGTGCTGCTCCCGATACTCGCTCATGTCGATGCGCACCATCGCATCCTGGTCGTCGAACATGAACTCGGCCAGCGCCTTGGCCAGCTCTGTCTTGCCCACGCCCGAGCTGCCCAGAAAGATAAAGCTGCCGATCGGGCGGCGTGGATCCTTCATGCCACTGCGCGCGCGCCGGATGGCATCGGCGATGGCATTGATCGCCTCTTCCTGGCCCACGATGCGCCGGTGCAGGTGCTCTTCCATGTACAGCAGCTTGTCGGCTTCGGTCTGGAGCAGGTTGGTGACAGGAATGCCCGTCCACGTCGCCACCACCTCGGCAATGTCGGCCGCGTCGACCGTCTCGTCCAGGCCGGCATCCTGCTGCCAGGCATCGCGCTGCTCGTCAAAGTCGGCCTCCATCGCCATCCGCTCCGTCTTGTACTGGGCGGCGCGCTCATAGTCGCGATTCTGCCAGGCCGCTTCCTCTTCGGTGATCAGCTTTTTCAGCCGCGCCTTGATCTGCCTCAGGTCGGCCGGCATTGAATAGATCGCCACGCGCAGCTTGCTCGCCGCCTCGTCGATCAGATCCACCGCCTTGTCGGGCAGGCGCCGCTCGGTGACGTACCGGAATGACAGTCGGGCCGCTGCGTCGAGCGCCTCTTCTGTATAGCGGACGTTGTGGTGCGCCTCGTAGCGGTCGCGCAGGCCGTGGAGCATCTCGATCGTCTCTTCGACCGACGGCTCCTCGACCCAGATCGGTGCAAAGCGTCGCTCCAGCGCGCTGTCCTTTTCGATATAACGCCGGTACTCGTCGGGCGTCGTGGCGCCGATGCAGCGCAGCTCACCGCGTGCCAGCGCCGGCTTCATCATCGACGACGCGTCCATCGCGCCCATCGCGCCACCGGCGCCGACCACGCTGTGGATCTCGTCGATGAACAGGATAATCTCACCCTCGGCGCGCTGCACCTCTTCCATGGCGCCCTTCAGCCGCTCTTCAAACTCGCCGCGGAAGCGAGTGCCGGCGATCATGGCGCCCAGGTCGAGCTGCACCACGCGCTTGCCGCTCAAGATCTCGGGCACGTCGTCCTCGGCGATCTTGCGCGCCAGCCCCTCGGCGATGGCCGTCTTGCCCACGCCCGCGCCGCCGATCAGCACCGGGTTGTTCTTGGTCCGGCGGCTGAGCACCTGGATCACGCGCAGGATCTCGGCATCTCGCCCGATGACCGGGTCGAGCTTGCCCTCACGGCCGAGCTGCGTCAGGTCACGGCTGTACTTGTCCAGCGTTCGGTAGCGGCTCTCGGCCTGCGGGCTGTTCGCCTTCTGTCCACCGCGCACCTCTTCGACGCTGTCCAGGATCCTCTGCCGCGTCACCCCCATCTCGGCCATTATGCGTGCCGACGGCGTGTTCCGCTCGCTGGCAATCGCCAAAAAGAGGTGCTCGGTAGAGATATAGTCGTCCTTCAACTTGGACGCTTCGTCGTTCGACTGGTCGATCACGCGCTTGAGGCGTGGAGTAATATATACCTGGTTCACACCGCCGCCGCCATAGATCTGCGTGCGCGGCGACCGCTTCAGCTCTTCGTCGAGTCGGTGGGCCACAGCGTCCAGGTCCACTCCCAGCCTGCCGAGAATCTCGGGGATCACCCCGTCCGGCTGCTCGATGAGCGCCAACAGCAGGTGCTCCGTGTCCACCTGGGTGTGCCCGTAGCGCTGCAGGACTTCGTAGGCACGCATTGCCGCGTCCTGCGCCCGCTCGGTGAATCGGTCAAATCGCATCATCTTTGGAATCTCTCTTCCTATCTCAAGTCAACAAGAGACACATAATTCGGTATCCAGACGTGCCGGGCACGCCAAAGGTTCCACATTATATACACTATACGCCCCACAGCCCGGCCTGGTTTCTATCGTCAATTATATCACATCTGCTCGACGCGGCCAACCTTTTCGAACTTCAGATTGCCGTCGCGCGCATCCACCCGGATGCGATCTCCTTCCTCGAAATCGCCCTGCAGCAGGCGCAGCGCCAGCGGGTCCTGCACTCGGCGCTGGATCACGCGCTTCAATGGCCTGGCGCCGAACGTCGGATCGTATCCTTCCTCCGCCAGCAGCTCCTTGGCTGCTTCCGTCAGCTCGATCTCCAGGCGCCTCTCCTCCAACAGATTCTCGAGCCGCTCGAGCTGGATCTCGACAATCTCCTTGAGATGCTCCCTGGACAGGCCATGAAAGATGACGATCTCGTCGATCCGGTTCAGGAACTCGGGCCGGAAGTGGAGCCTCAGCGCCTCCATCACCCGCGCCTGCTGCCGCTCGTCGTCCACCGTCGTCTCAACGCTGACATACTCGGTGCCCACGTTCGACGTCATGATCACCACCGTGTTCTTGAAATCGACCGTGCGCCCGTGCCCGTCTGTCAGCCGCCCGTCGTCCAGCACCTGCAGCAGGACGTTAAACACCTCGGGGTGCGCCTTTTCGATCTCGTCGAACAGGATCACCGAGTAGGGCCGGCGGCGGACCGCCTCTGTGAGCTGTCCGCCCTCTTCGTACCCCACGTACCCTGGCGGCGCACCGATCAGGCGCGACACAGTGTGCCGCTCCTGGTACTCGCTCATGTCGATGCGCACCATTGCGTCTTCGTCGTCGAACAGGAACTCGGCCAGGCTGCGCGCCAGCTCTGTCTTGCCCACGCCCGTCGGTCCCAGAAAGAGAAAGCTGCCCACCGGTCGGTTCGGGTCCTGCAGGCCCGCCCGGCTGCGCCGCACGGCCGCCGCTACGACCTCGATCGCCCGGTCCTGGCCCACCACACGCCGGTGCAGCCGGTCTTCCATACGCAGCAGCTTTTCGATCTCGCCCTCCATCAGCCGCCCCACCGGCACCCCGGTCCACGACGACACCACCTGGGCGATTTCCTCGGCGCCGACTTCTTCCTTCAGCAGCGCGGCACCATCTTTTTGCAGTGCCTCGATCTGCTCCTCGCGCGCATTCAGCTCCTGCTGCAGCCGCACCAGTTGGCCGTACTGCAACTCTGAGGCGCGCTCATAGTTCTGCCCGCGCTGCGCCTCCTCGATCTGGTGGCGCACCCGCTCGATCCGCTCCTTCGTTTCACGGATCTCCTGGATCGCCTGCCGCTCCTGCTCCCAGCGTGCCGTCAGGGCGTGGCTCTCTTCCTTCAGGTCGCCCAGCTCCTTCTCGATCCTGTCCAGGCGCTCGCGGCTTGCCTTGTCCTTCTCTTTCTTTAGCGCCTCGCGCTCGATCTCGAGCTGCATGATCTGCCGGTCGAGCCTGTCCAGCTCCTCCGGCTTGGACGTGATCTCCATCCGCAGCCGGCTGGCCGCCTCGTCGATCAGATCGATCGCCTTGTCGGGCAAAAAGCGCTCGGTGATGTACCGGTCCGACATGATCGCCGCCGCGATTACGGCCGGGTCCTGGATGCGCACGCCGTGATGCACCTCGTAGCGATCCTTCAGCCCGCGCAGGATGCTGAGCGTCTCTTCCACGCTCGGCTCGCTCACCAGCACCGGCTGGAAGCGTCGCTCCAGCGCCGCGTCCTTCTCGATGTGCTGGCGATACTCGTCCAACGTCGTGGCGCCCACCATGTGCAGCTCGCCGCGCGCCAGCATCGGCTTCAGCATATTGCTGGCGTCCATCGCGCCCTCGGCCGCGCCGGCGCCCACCACCGTGTGCAGCTCGTCGATAAAGACAACGATCTGGCCCTCGGCCTCTGTGATCTCTTGCAGCACCGCCTTCAGGCGCTCCTCGAACTCGCCGCGGAACTTGGCGCCCGCGATCATCGCTGCCAGGTCGAGCTGCACCAGCTTCTTGTCCTTCAACCCCTCGGGCACGTCGCCCCGCACGATGCGCTGCGCCAGCCCCTCGACGATCGCCGTCTTGCCCGTGCCCGGCTCGCCGATCAAAACAGGGTTGTTCTTGGTGCGGCGGCTCAACACCTGGATGACGCGCCGGATCTCTTCGTCGCGGCCGATCACCGGGTCCAGCTTGCCATCACGTGCCAGCACGGTCAGGTCGCGCCCGTACCGCTCCAGCGCCTGGTAGGTCGTCTCGGGGTTCTGCGAGCTGACGCGCTGGCTGCCCCGGATGCTCTGCAGCGCGCGCAGCACGGCGTCACGTGCCACCCCGTGGCCCTTCAAAAACTGCGCCGCGCTGCCGGCCGCCTCTTCCGTCAGCGCCAGCAGCACGTGCTCGGTGCTCACGTAATCGTCGCGCATCTCGCGCGCGATCTTGTCCGCGCGGTTCAATGCCTGCTGCAAATTGCGCGACATCCCCACCTGGGTGGCGCCGCCATACACCTTTGGCCTGCGGTTCAGCTCGCGCTCGAGCTGCTGCACCAGCACGCCCGGCTGGAGGCCCAGCGCCTGGATCACCTGCGGCACCACCCCGTCCGACTGCTGCAGCAGCGCCATCAGCAGGTGCTCGCCCTCGATCTGGCCGTGGCTATATTCGCTCGCCAGGCCCTGGGCCTGGACGATCGCTTCTTGTGCTTTTTGTGTCAACCGGTTCATATCCATCGGCATACACTCCTCGGTTCTTGTCACCCGTGGCCGGTGCCTTTGCTTCTGGCAGCCGGCGCACGACGGCACCCGGTGCGACAGGCCCGGGCGATTGTATTGTATCCATCCTCTGTTAGATCAGCGTGTGAAGACTGTTAGAGTTGTGTTAGAATGGCCTCGAACCCCTCTTGACGAAAAGACACTTTGGTTGTAGAATAACCCGTGCTAACGTCGAGATCGACAACCAGATGCAGAGCCGCTCGTGACACACTGTGCTTCTCTGCCCTCGCCCACCGCACGCCGACCGTCGTCAGGCAAGGAGTGAACGGCCGGTCCACCGTCTGCGTTCTTTTAGAGGACCGGGTTGTATACATCGCGTGGGAGTTTGAAAGGAGGTGGAGACGGGATCCTGCTCTGTGACAGGTCACCGAGCCTGGCGCTTTCCTTGTTTCGCCCAAACGGCTATAAGAGGAAGAGGAGGAAATCATGTCCGGACGGAAAACGTTAGCTCTCCTGGTGGCACTCGCCATGCTCGCCTCGCTGGTTCTCGCGGCATGTGGCCCCACGCCCGAACCCCAGATCGTGGAACGAGTCGTCACCCAGATGGTCGTCGAGACCGTCGTCGTCGAAGGCACCGCCCAGGTCGTCGAAAAAGAAGTGACCAAGGTGGTCGAGGTCGAAGTCGAAAAAGAGGTCACGCCCGTCCCTCAGACGGTCTCTTTCGACCAGGCACCCGATCCGACGACCCTCACCTACGTGGACTTTGGCGACCCGGCCTCACTCGACCCGCAGCTCGCCTACGAGACGTCGAGTGGTGAGGTGCTCGAGAACGTCGTCGAGGGCCTCATCTACATGCGGCGCGAGAACGCCGCCGAGTTCGTGCCGATGCTGGCCGAGGAAGTGCCGACCGTGGAGAACGGTGGACTTTCCGCCGACGGCCTGACCTACACCTTCAAGATCCGCGACGGCATCCAGTTCCACGAAGGCCAGGACCTGACCGCCAGCGACGCCGCCTACTCGTGGCAGCGCGGCCTGCTCCAGTCGGACCCGAACAGTGGCCAGTGGATGATGATCGAGGCCATCATGGGCTACTCCGGCGGCGACATCACCGAGAATATCGCCGAGGGGGCGTACGCCGGTGACCGGGATGCGCTCATCGCCAACGCCACGCCCGAGGAGCTGGTAGCCGTGTGCGAGGAAGTCAAGTCGCACTTTGTGGTGGACGACGACGCCGGCACCATGCAGGTCACGCTGGCACAGCCCTGGGGCCCCTTCCTGGCCATCATCGCCAAGTACTGGGCCTACGTCATCGACCAGGACTGGGCCATCGCCCAGGGTGACTGGGATGGCTCGTGCGACACGTGGCAGAACTTTTACGCTCCCGGCCAGGAAGGCACCAAGCTGGCCCGGGTCGTGAACGGCACCGGCCCCTACAAGCTCGACCACTGGACACCGGACGAAGAGTGGGTGCTGGTGGCCAACGAGAACTACTGGCGGGCCGAAGGCGACCCGGTGTGGGAGGGCGGCCCGAGCGGCCTGCCCAAGATCCAGCGCATCGTGCACAGGGTCGTAAACGAGTGGGGCACGCGCTTTGCCATGATGCAGGCCGGTGACGTGGCCTGGGGTGACGTGCCGCAGGCCAACCGCCCCCAGGTCGATCCCTGGGTCGGCGAGATCTGCGACGCCGTGACCGAAGAGTGCGCGCCCTCGTCCACCCCTGACGCACCGCTGCGCATGTGGATCAACCAGGCCTCGACCTCGCGCACCGACATCTTTATGAACCAAAACATCGAGACCGACGAGTCGGGCAGCAACCCCTACATCGGCAGCGGCCTGCTCGACGGCAACGGCATTCCGCCCGACTTTTTCTCCGACATCCACGTGCGCCGGGCGTTCGCCTACTGCTTTGACTATGACATCTATATCAGCGACGGCCAGAACGGCGAGGGCATTCGCAACAGCAGCATGATCATCACCAACATGCTCGGCTACAACCCGGACCAGGAGATGTTCCAGTTCGACCTCGACAAGTGTGCCGAGGAGTTGGCCCTCGCCTGGGACGGGCAGGTGGCCGAGGTCGGCTTCCGGGTGCAGGCGACCACCAACACCGGCAACCTGGAGCGCCAGACG
>DATHUZ010000622.1:0-4734 GCA_035461725.1 Anaerolineae bacterium | reverse complement strand
AACCTCGACTGCGCCTTTTGCTTTAGCCCGCACGCGACCCCACGCGACTATGCCGGCTCGCAGATGGGCTCGACGCCGGCCGAGATCGCCGCCAATCACGACCGCACTTGCATCGAGGGGATCAGCTTTTCGGGCGGCGAGCCCTTTCTCCACCCCGAACAGCTCTTCGAGTGGGTAGAATGGTTTGCCCGCCGCTACCCCGACCGCTACTACTGGGTGTACACCAACGGCATCCTGGCCACGCCCGACAGGCTGCAGCGCCTGGCCGAGCTGGGAGTAGATGAAATCCGCTTTAACCTGGCAGCGACCGGCTACAACCACCCCGCCGTCCTCGACCACCTCGCCGCCGCCGCCGGCATCGTGCCCAATGTCACGGTCGAGATCCCCGCCATCCCCGACCACCGGGACGTGCTCCTCTCCGGCCTGGCGGGCTGGTGCGCGCGCGGCGTCCGCTTTCTCAACCTGCACGAGCTCTTTTACGAGCCCGGCACCAACTCGGCCTCGCTGCCCGGCCCCCGGCAGCCGATCGTCACGCCTGACGGCCACGCCTCGGCCATTCACCCCGCCAGCCGGGCGCTGACCCTGGACGTGATGCGCCGCGTGCAGACCGACGGCCTGCCACTGGGGGTCAACGACTGCTCACTGCAGAGCAAGCTGCGCCAACTGCGCGGCCGGCGGCGCTGCCTGGCGCCCCTGACCGCGCAGCCCCACGAAACGCTCGTGGCCGGCCACCTGCTGGTGAGCTGCTGCGCCTACCGGGGCGCGCAGGTCCACTTTTTCCACCCCGACTCGCTGGCCGAGATGCAGCGCCGCTATCCGGGCTATCATTTTGCCCGGCTGGCGCGCACGGCTCCCCTGTCGGTGCGCGACCGCGGCCGGTGGGTGCTGTTCGAGCCGTACGAGCCGGGAGGGGAGTGGTGAGCCTGGGATTCGAGATCCTGGACGGGGCACCGCCGGAAGTAGACCTCGAGGCCATTCGCCATGAATGGCTGGCCCTGCGGCCCCCCTACGACGTCGCGCGCCGCCACCTGCCCGTGCCGGCGTGGGGCCGCCGGCCCTTTACCGACAGCGGGCCAGAGGCCTGGCAGACGCTCTGCCGCGACGTGCCCACGATCGATCCCGGCCAGGCCTTTTGCATCTATCTACACGTCCCCTTTTGCCAGGAGCGCTGCCACTTTTGCGACTGCTACTCCTTTCGCCTGGCGGCGCACCGCGAGCGGCACGTCGAGGGCTACCTCGACCTGCTCGCCCGCGAGGTGGAGCTCTGGAGCCGGCTGGGCACGCTCGCCACGCGCCCCGTGTCTACCGTGCACCTGGGCGGCGGCACGCCCACCTTCCTCGACGCCGGATCGCTGGCGCGGCTGGTGGGGATGTGCCGCGACGCCTTTGCCACCGGTCCCGCCACCGAGTGGGCGCTCGAATCGACGGCCGCCGAGCTGACGCCCCAGATGTTGTCGGGCCTCGACGGGCTCGGCTTTAGACGCCTGCACATCGGCGTGCAGACCCTCGACGACCCGATCCGCCGCGCCCTCAACCGGCGCACGGAAGGCGGCATCGTGCTGGACAGGATCGCACGCGCGGTCGAGCGCGGGTGGATCGTGAGCGTAGACCTGCTGTGCGGCCTGCCCGGCCAAACCCTCGAGGGCCTTCTGCACGACATCCGCGCGCTCGCCGCCGCGGGGGTGAATGGCTTTTCGATCTATGAGCTGCAGCTCTCGTCGCGCAACCGCCGCTTTGCCCGCGAGCACGGGCTGGCGCAGCGCGACAGGCAGATCAGCTACCTTCTGGCGCAGGCAGCCGGTCACCTGCTCGGCGCCCTCGGCTACCGCAGGACCCTGTTTAACCACTTTGCCGACGAGCGCGACACCAACCTCTACTTTACCTTCCCCGAGCGCGGCGAAGACTGCCTGGCCCTCGGCACCATCGCCGACGGCATGTTTGGCGATTACCACTACCGCCATCCGGAATACGCGGCCTACCGAAGCGGCGTGAGCCAGGATTTTCCAGGGCTGCAGGGCGGCCTGCGCAGGAATGCGGCGGAGAACCACGTCCAGCCGCTCATCACCGCGCTGCTCGCCGGCCGCGTTCCCCCTGCCCTGCTCGACGACCTGGCCGGCCCGGCGCTGCGGGCGCGGTGGCAGGAACTGGCGCTGCTGGCATCCGGTCCCGACGGGGGCGACCTGCGCCTCACGGGCAGCGGATCGTGGTTCGTGGGGAACATGATTTCAGAGCTGATGGCCGAAAAAGGGGTGGGTGCATGATGGATCGACCGCCGCAGGTCTATCGCTCCGTGCCGGGAATCGCCTGGGTGAAGGATGCCGAGCTGACGCTGATCGTGCAGCACGAGGAGGGCCGGTCGTGGGCGCTGCGTGGATTGGAGGCGGCCATCTGGGACCTGTTGACGCTGTCCTATTCCTTCCCCCGCCTCGTCGACGCGGTGGCATTGTTGGCCGGCTGCGAGCCGGGAGAGGCGGCGGAGATCGTGATGGCGCTGCTCCAGGAGTGGGAGGAGCAGGGCATCGTCTGCGCCGGGGAGGGCAGCGAAGGTGGCTAACCTGGTGGTCAGCTCGGTCTGTAACCGGTCGTGTGTCTACTGCTTCACGACCGACCAGCGGCGCCTGGCAGGCGAGCCCTTTCTGCCGCTTCCCCTGTTCGAGGAGCGGCTCGAGTTTTTGACACGCTCGGACATCCGGGAAGCGCGCCTGCTGGGCGGCGAGCCAACCCTGCACCCCCGGTTCGGCGAGCTGGTCGACCTGGCCCGGGCGGCCGGCAAGGCGGTCGTCGTCTTTACGAACGGGCTGATGCCCGATGAAGCGCTGACCCGCCTCGCATCGCTCGCTCCGGGCGAGTGCACAGTCATGGTCAACGTCACCGCGCCGGATGAGGGCGGGGCCAGCGGTGCCTTTGAACGGCAGCGTGCGACGATGCGCCGCCTCGGCGAGCGCGCACTGCCGGGGTTCACGCTTTACCGCCCCGGCCTGGCGTTGGATTTTCTGCTGCGCCTGGTGGCCGACACGGGCTGCCAGCGTGCCATCCGCCTGGGCATGGCGCATCCCTGCCTGTCGGGCAGCAATCGTTACCTGCATCCCGGCCGGTATCGCGCCGTCGCCGTCGAGATCGTGCGCTTTGCCCGCGTCGCCGCTGACGAAGGAATTACCCTCCATCTGGACTGCGGGTTTGTGCGCTGCATCTTTGCCGATGCCGACCTGCAGCGGCTGCGGGACGCGGGCGTCGACGCCGGCTGGCACTGCAACCCGATTTTGGACGTGGATATCAGCGGCAACGTGATCCACTGCTTCCCGCTAGCCGGCCTCGGCAGCCTGCCGCTCACAGCCCAGAGCGAGGCGGGAGCACTCAGGCGTGCTTTCGAGGCCACGACGGGGATATATCGCCAAGCCGGCGTGTTCAGAGAATGCTCCAACTGCCACTTCAAGGCCGCGGGCGAGTGTCCCGGGGGCTGCCTGGCAGCGACCATCCGCCGTTTTCGGCACACACCCTTCCGCCTGGTGCTGCCACGCGGAGTAGCCGCATAAGGGGATGCGGGTCTCTCAGAGAGGAGAAAAAGAGTGGATACGGAAGAACAGAATCAAGTCGAATCGTCAGAGGAAGAGCCACAGGTATACGCAGTCAAGAAGGAGACGGATGGCTGGCGATTTGACCGACGAGCATTTCTCACGGTAGCGGGCACGGCCGCTGCCGCCGCGGCAGCCGCGTCGCTGGCCGGGTGTGACCTCGGGGGAGAGCAGGTCGCCGTCGTCCAAACCGTCGTCGTGACAAACACTCCGGAGCCACCATCCGCCGCCAGTGCCACCGCCAGCCCCGAGAGCACGGTCACACTCGCCCCTACTTCCACCCTGGCGCCAACCGACACAGCGGCTCCGGCCGACACATCTACGCCAACGAGCACACCCACCCACACGCCGACGCCCACGCCGGCGGCCCCCAGGGCGCAGTTCATCAAGGACGTCACCATCCCGGACGGCACTGTGATAAAGCCGAATACGCCATTCACCAAGACGTGGCGATTTAAAAACGTGGGCAGCGTCGGGTGGGGCGAAGGGGTCAGGCTCGTCTTTGTCCCGGGAGAGCAGAAGGGCTTCCCATCGGAACAGATGCAGGGAGTGGACGCCGTGGCGGTGCCGGACGTGGCACCCGGGCAGACGGTGGACGTGAGCGTCGACCTGGTCTCTCCAGAGCAGATGGGCCAGCACCGCAGTTACTGGCGCCTCCAACTGGCCAACGGCGAGTGGCTGGAAAACATCCACTATGCCGATATTTTTGTGGCGGTGCAAAAACCTGTCGAAGAAGCATTCAAGCCGGGCGAGGAGGGGATCTCGTACAAGGTCAAGGTCGGCGAGCAGTGGGTCACGTGGACCCAGCCGTGCGGCTCGCCGATCCCACCCGGCGCCGTGTGCATCTGCAACTGTGTGGCCGTGCCGACGTGCAGTTGCGTGGGGCATTGCAGTTGTGACACCGTCTGCTCCTGCGTGGGGCATTGCGGCTGCGACCAGGTGTGCAGTTGCGACGAGGTGTGCACCTGCGACACGATCTGCAGTTGCGTGGGGCACCACTACTGGTATCCAAACTGATGATGGAGCTGTATACCATTCCGGTCGAGGACAAGTTCATCCTCTACCGCCCGCTGCGGCGGCTGGCCCTGGTCGGCAACCAGGCCCTGGTCGATCTGGCGCTGGCGCTCACGCGCCGCCGCGACGCGGGTGCCGGCGGCGGGGC
>DATHUZ010000621.1:0-3407 GCA_035461725.1 Anaerolineae bacterium | reverse complement strand
CAGCGCCGGGAGGCTCCAGGCGATAGCCGACGCCTCGTTCGGTGAGAATGATCCTCGGATCGTGCGGGTCGTGCTCGATCTCGCGGCGCAGATAGGCGATGTGCACGTCGAGGGCACGGGTGTTGTCGCCGTCGTCGGTGCCCCACACCTTGCCGAAAATCTCCTGGCGCGGCACCGGGCTGCCAGCGCGTGCCATGAGGTGGGCCAGGATCTGGCAGCCGAGAGGGCGCAACTGGTGGAAGGTGTCGTCGATCTGGAGCCGGCGCGTCTGTGTGTCGAGTGACATGGCCCCGGCCTGAACGACGTGGGGGGAGTGGACGAGGAGCAGAGACTCGATCCGTGCCAGGAGCAGGTCGAGGTCGCACGGGATAGAGAGGTGGGCATCTGCCTCGACGGGTACTGACTGCGTCGCGCGCAACATCGCGAGCAAGGGGGCGTCGAAACGCTCTTTGAGCCTGATCGCGCAGCGGTCTCCGCCCGACGCGGGCAGGTCAAGCAGGATCAGGCCAGGCTCTACGTCGAGGCCAAGTGCCTGGCGCGTGCTCGAAACCCAGCGCAGCACGTACCTGTCGGCGTCGAGCACGGCGCGCAGACGGTTGACGAGTGATTGAGTGCGAGCGACGATCAGTAGTGTATCAGGCTCCACGGTCTCGACCAGTAGCAGGTGAAGGATGACAATGTATCCGAATCTCCTCTATTATAGTCGCTGACGCGCGAGGTGTCAATCCACCTCACCTGTCCGCGCGGGTGTGCGCGGCACCACGAGGGGTGGGGATGTGGCCAGCGGACAACACAACCGATAGTGGGTGATCGGCGGCGACGACTTAGTGCTGTCGCAGAGTGGCTCGCCTTCGACGGCATACCGGAGCACACAAACACTATTCCTGGGAGGCGGTGGTTACTGCCAGGCGAGTTGTACCGGAGTGGCTCCAGGCGCCTCCACTGGAGAGAGGCGAGATCAGGGCCGGGGGAGCGATAAAGCGCCCCTCGGTGGTCGCACGCGCCACGTAGGCTAACCGATGCGTGCCGGGTGCCAGCCGCTCCAGGTGGAACGTGACAGTGCCTTCGCCAGAGCCGTGGACCGGAGTGACGGCCGAGGCGGGGCCTTCTGCCGGGAGCCATTCCACGAGAGAACCGGGCACGATCTCGAGCCCGGCGGGCAGCCGATCGTGGATCACGGCGTACGAGATCTCGAGAGGCACGTCGAGCCATAGACGAACCTCGACCAGATCGCCGGCGGCGACGCGATCGAGAGGGTCGTCGGTGCCAGGCAGGTGGTAGCTGCGGCGAAGGGCGGGAGCGCCGGTACTCGCAAAGGGCTCGGCGATCGCGGTGGGAGTCAGGTACGTGGTCACTGTCGCGGTGTAGTAGAGCGGGTCACCGTCGATGGCGAGGCGCAGCACATTCTCACCGGCAAGGAGCAGCGCGGGAGAGAGCGTATCGGTGTGGGTCAGGACCAGATGCTCGCGTGCCCCGGCGGGAAGGCTGTTCTCGCGCCACAACGTGTCGTTGACATAAATCTGATATGCTGCCGGGTCCGAGGATGGCGCCAGGAAAAGGTCCACCCGGGCGAGATCGAGTGTAGCGGCGGGCAGGGTGAAGGTGACGGCGGCCTGCGGCGCGACGCGATCCACCTGGCCGGACAGCTCGGACGTGATGGGCAGAGTCAGAGGGAGGACGGGCAGCGTGGCGCGTGCGGCTGCGCGCCCGGCCAGGCGGGCGGCACGATAGGTGGCCGTGGCATGGAAGGCGATCTCGGCACTGCCCGACTCGGCGGCAGCCGCCTGCCAGGCCACGTGTGCCGTGCCGCGGGCCGGCAGGTGGATGGTGCGCTGCCTGGCGGCAGTTGAGCCGGTGACCACCAGCCCGGACGCGTCGAGTGTAATGGTGGCAGAAACCGGCTGCGGCAGGTAGCTGTGGACGAGGGCGGTGACGGTGACGACGTCACCCTGGACGAGAAAGGTGGGCAGGATCGGGCGGATGGCGATCGGTTGGCTGGTGACGACGCGGGCAGTCGCCTCTCCAACCTGGGTATCGGTGGTGACCGCTCGGGCAACGATCAACCATTCCCCGGGTTCTTGGGGAAGTGTGAAGGTGACCGTGATCTGGCCGCCGGCATCAGTGAGTAACGCAGGGGCCCAGAAGAGTGTGTCAGGCACTCTATCCGCCGGCATCGCGGTGGACACGGCTCTGTCGTTCGGGGCAGCCGTCTCGGCTTGTGGCGGAGAGGGGAGCTCTGTTACGAGCTGCCTCTCGGGTGCCAGCGAGTTGGCCGTGCTCACGTCGTGGGGCCGGGGGGAGTAGAAGGCGCTGAACAAGCCGGAGGTTGGGACGACGACGGCGGGCCTGCCAGCTTCCGCCACCGATAGGCTGACCTCGGCGCGGACGGGGGCGCCGCCAGAGTCAAGGACGCCTACCTGGAGCGTCACTTCTGCGCCTGGTGAGTACGAATCGGACGTGGGGGTCACGGTGACGCCCAACGGCTCACCAGAAGCGGGCACCGGCAGCTCGGCGGTAGCCGTGCCCAGATAATGATCGTGGCGCGTGCCCTCGATCCAACGGCTGAGGGAAACATAGATGTTCGGCTGATCTTCTGATTGGATCGGGAGCGTGATCACGTTCGTGCCCGCGTCGAGCTCGACAGGGCGGGCGGAGCGCACGCTGCCGCGCTCGACTGTCAGAAGCGCCGGGCCGGCCGCGGGAAAGTGCAGTGCGAGCAGGGCCTCGCTCCCGGGAGCATAGTAGAGGCGGTCGGGAGTGATGCTGAGGGCGGGCACGTCGACGCCGGCACGCAGCGCCGCGGTGCCAACGGCGGCGACCCAGATCCGCTGTGTTGCCTCGGTCTGGAGGCCTCCCTCGCCGGCTACGACGACGAGCTGATACCAGCCGTCCTCCTCGGGCGCCGTCGAAAAGTGGAGGATGCCACTTTCCCCGGTGTGGGCACTGGCTGTAGCCACGACTTGACCCTCGGTGTCGAGCAGGGTGGCCGTAACCGGTACCTCGACAGCAGGAATGCCGTTCCGGTCCAGGACGCGGGCCGAAATCGTGATCTGCTCGCCTGGGGTAAAGCCAACGCGGTCGAGCAGCAGCTCGACACTGTACGGTGCAGGAAGCACGGAGACGAGCTCGTAGCTGCTGGCCGACGCGCCGCCCGTGGGTCCGAGCGTCGCGACGAGTGCCAGAAGAATGGCCTCCGTCTCGGAGGCGAACAGCTCCCGGGGCAGTGTGACGGTCCAGCGACCGTCGCTGCCGGTTGTACCGTGTGTGGCCAGGAGCTCGGGCTCAAAGCGGAGCACCCCCGGTGCGATGCCGGCGGATGGAACGGCGCGATGGATCGCCAGCTCGACGGGGGCTCCGGCAAGCGGCCCACTGCCGGCCGATGCCACCACGGTAACTGCGATCGGCTC
>DATHUZ010000620.1:0-2400 GCA_035461725.1 Anaerolineae bacterium | reverse complement strand
TGCCATCAGATCCGGACGTGGTCGCCGAGCCGCTGCTGATCTGGCACAACCTCGCCCCCCTGGCACCCGGCACCACTATCGAGTTGGCCTTTACCGCGACACCCCCACCCGGCGCCACAGGCAGCTACACGAACATGGCGGCGCTGCGCGGTGTGACCGTCATCGGAGAGGCTGCGGCGAGTGACGAGGCGGCGCTCTTTTTCACAATGCCCCACGTCGCCGTGCACAAGACGCTGACCGGGATCGAAGTGGACCCGTACGCGCCCAACTATGTCACGTTCACGATCACCATTACCAACCTGGGGCCAAGCGCGATCGATGCACTGGCACTCGTAGACTCGTACGATCCCTACTACCTCTCCTTCGCTTCCGCGCTGCCGGCTCCCGACGATTCTACCGACGACGGTTCTGTCGGCTGGCTCAACCTGGCCGGACCGGCACCCCACGGCTTTGGCCACGCGCTGATGCCGGGCGAGGCCTTTGTGGTCGAAACGGTATTCATGGTGGCCCACGAGATCGTCAGCTCTACCCTCAACCTGGCCGTCGTCACCGGTGGCACGGACGTCTATGGGAATGCCGTGCCCATGACCACGGATGCAGAAGAAGTCGTGGGCCTGCCGACGGCCGTCGAGCTCCTCTACTTCCGCGCCTCGCAGGCAGAGGATCGTGTTCTGCTCGAGTGGGAGACCGCGTGGGAAACCGACAACTGGGGTTTTAACCTCTACCGCAGCGCCACGCCCCACCTGGCCGACGCGGAGTGGATCCATTTCGAGCTGGGCCAGGGGCATGGCCAGTTCGAGGGCAAGCTGTACACCTACGAGGACCTGGACGCCGGCGACCGGGTGATCTACTACTGGCTGGAGGACGTGCCATATGAGCGGGACCCGATACTGATAGCAGGGCCCATCACTCCGCAGCGGGCAATGTTCAGGATCTTTTTGCCGATGGTGGACAGGTAGCGGGAGGATCGCCAAGAACGGCGGGACGCTATGGTGAGATCGAGCGCACGGGCGATCTGCTGCGTGGTGGTCCTGGCCCTGCTGTTGGGCACAGGTGGTGGGGTGAGCAGGGCCGTTGCCCAGGCGCCAGCTGCGACGATAGAGGAGGCATCACCCCTCGCCGGGGTGACGCTGTCGCTCTCGACGGCGCAGCGGCTCGTCCTGGAACTAACCACGCCTTCGTTCGAGCTCGACGACGCCTGGATCCAGGGCCGGCAACACGTGACCGTATCCGCGCCGGGGCTCGACGATGCGGCGCCGCCCGGAACGCCCCGCCTGCCCTCGACGGGCGTGCTCGTCGGCCTGCCACCGTCTGGCGACTGGTCGGTGCGCGTGGTCGAGATGGACGTCGAGACACTCTCCCTGCCGGCGCCTCTTCTGTTCGCCGCCACGCAGCCGCCCACGGTGCCCGGCGCCGAATGGGAGCAACGGATTGCCACACCTTTTTCGCCGGCACCCACGCCGCCGTACGACGCCGAAAGGTGGTATCCATCGTCGCCCGTCGACGTGGGCGAGGCGGCGATCATGCGCGACCTGCGCGTCGTGCCGCTGCGCCTGCACCCCTTTCGCTATCATCACACCCTCGGCCGGCTCGAGTACATCCGCTCGCTGGTGGTCGAGGTCAGTTTTGAGGGGGGCGCGGTGGCACACCCGCCCGTGCCCGATGGCTGGGATGGTCTACTGCAGAATGCAGTGATCAACTATGACGTGGCGCGCGCGTGGCGTGGTGTGCATCCCGGTCTCGCGCTGCGGCCATCCAATGCCGCCGCGGCGCTGCCCGGCAGCTTTAAGGTAGAGCTGGAAGACGACGGCCTGTACGAGATCGACTATGCCACCCTCCTGGCAGCCGGGTTTCCCGTCGATGCCGTCGATCCGCGCGACCTGCACCTCTCTGTCGCGGGTGAGGAAGTCGCAGTGCTGGTCGAGGGTGAGGACGACGGCACCCTCGATCCCGGCGACAGGATCCTCTTCTACGGGCAGGCGGCAGGCGGCAGGTACACCCGGCGCAACGTCTACTGGCTCACCCACGACGGCACGCGCGGTTCGCGCATGGCGCAACAGACCGTCGCGCCCACCGACACCTACCCGGTGTCAACGGCACATAGGACCACCCTCCACCTGGAGGAGAACCACCTGTACGATCCCGCCCACCCCGAAGCCGGCGGCGATCACTGGTACTGGGCGGACCTCGGCTTTTTGCAGGTGGAATGCCCCACCGCGGCGCAGATCTTCACCTTTCAGCTCCCACACCGCTGGACAGGTCCCCACTCGATCGATCTGCGCACCAGCCTGCAGGGCTACACGCCCGGCACACACAACCTGGCGGTCTCGATCAACGGTCAACCGGCGGGCAGCCTGATCTGGCAAGATCAGACCCGGCTCGACTGCGTCCTCTCGTTCA
>DATHUZ010000619.1:0-2812 GCA_035461725.1 Anaerolineae bacterium | reverse complement strand
GTGTGATCGATCAAGTAGCCGAGGGCACTCTGCGGCACGTCGACCTTTTCATAGTAGACGTCAAAGATGTCGTATACCGCCGCCAGGTCGTTCGGATCGCCTGTCAGGCCCACGAAATCAGGGTTAAAGACGTTCACGTGGCGCCCCAGGTGCTCAGGCGTGTCCCGCTCGGGGTCGACCGTGACGAATACGAACCGCACCCGCTGCGCCTCGTCGCCCAACTGCTCGTGCACGCTTCGCCACGTGGCCAGGGTGGTAGGGCACACGTCGGGGCACGACGTGTAGCCGAAAAAGAGGAGCACTACGTCCCCCCGGTGGTCGCTCAACCGCCACGGGGCGCCCGCCTGATCCACCAGCTCAAAGTCGGGCACGTCCACCGGCTCCTGCATCACAGAGCCACGCAAGTCGGGGCCGCCGCAAGCGAGCAGCAAAGAAACCGCCGCCAGGGTCAGGATCGCTTTTCTCACCATTCTCCCCCCGAATCAGACAAGCACGTCGACACAGATCATCACCATCACCAGGCCGAGATAGAGGTTCGACACGTGAAAGACGGCCAGCGCACGGCCCCTGCCGGGTGCTGAAACCAGGCGGGTGCCAAGAGCCAGGAGCGCGGTAGTGGCCAAGATCACCGGAACCAGGTAGAGTGGGCCGAGGATGGGAAAGGCGGCGAGAAGGATGCCGGCGAGGCTGGCCACCGAGGCGTGCAGCAGGACCCAGCTTGCGGCGGAGCGGGGCGACGCGTGCACGGGCAGCATCGGAAAACCACCTCGCCGGTAGTCGTCGCGGTAGGCGATGGCCAGGCTCCAGAAGTGGGTGGGCGTCCAGGCAAAGACGAGCAGCGCGAGCACGAGCGCCGCGGGATCGTCCCACCGCCCGGCGGCGGCGCTGCCGCTCAGCACGGCCGCGCTGCCCGCGGCGCCGCCGATGACAATGTTCAGGGGCGTGCGCGGCTTGAGCCAGATCGTATAGACGTAGAGATAGATAGCGGCGCCGGCGAGCAAAAAGAAGGTGAGTGGCGGGTTGAAGGGCAGGATGGCAAGCGCCGGCAGAACGATCATGACGGCTCCCAGCCATGGCACCCAGCGCCCCGAGTCCCACTGCCCGGCAGGCAGGGGTCTGGCACGCGTCCGTTCCATGCGCGCGTCCAGGTCGCGCTCCAGGTACTGGTTGATGGCAGAGGCGCCACCCGCCGCAGATCCGCCGGCGAGCAGCAGCACAACGAGGCGCCCGGCACCGGGCCAGCCGCCGGACGCCAGGAAGGCACCGCCGACCGCCGCCACCAGGAGGAGCAGGACGACGCGCACCTTAAAGAGCCTGGCCAGCGAGCGCCAGAGCCAGGCGCGCGCGGGCCAGGCGGCACGGGTCGCCCGCGCACCGCCGCGCGCAGCCCACTCCGCAGGCCTCACAGCGCTCCCCCGGACTGAGACGTATCCGGCTCCTCGAACCCGGGCGCGCGCAGCGCCTCTTTGGTGCCCCACTCGCTCGCGGGCAGCGGCTCCTTTTTCTCCTCGCCGCCCAGGACGAGCGCGATCTGAATCAGGGCAGCGATGAGATACATCATCCCGCCACCGATCCACATGATCGCCCCGCTGAGGCGCTGGTCATCCATGACAGTCATGTCGCCAAAGCGCGCCACTTCTGTGTAATAGACATAGATCGGCTCGTTCGTCATGGCGATGGCGATGCCGGTGATGGCCGTCGGCAGCACGGCGGACACGGTGTAGCCGATGCGCACACCGCGCGACAGGGGGCGATGGATGCGCGGCGCGGCGCCGATGATATGCCACCAGAAGAGGACGGCGGTGACAAAGAAGGTGAGGTGCTCGGCGTCGTGCACGATCTCGCTGCGGAGCGCGGCAACGTAGGCGTTCGGGTCGTGCCAGCCGACAAGCACAGTGACAAAGTAAAGCCACACCAGGCCTGGGGGTGTGAGCGCGCGCACCGCCTTGCGAAACGCGGCACCCGGCCGCAGCCACCGGCCCACCTCGAGGCGGAGTGCATCGGGCAGGCCCCAGAGCATGACCGGCATCGGGTTGGCGAGGAGCAGCAGCGGTGCCGCGAACATGACCAGCAGCAAGTGCTGGATCATGTGCATGTAAAAGAGCTGCCCGCTGAGCACGTCGATGGGCGACATGAGCGCTACCCAGACGATGGCCAGACCAGCCAGGTAGGCCACCGTGCGCCAGGGCGAGATGAGGCCGCGGCTGCCTCTACGCTTGAGGCGCCAGCGCCCCACGAGGTGCAGCGCCGCGGCGAGCAGGAGCGTGGCAATGATCTCGACCCGCCACGACCAGGAAAGCAGGAGAACGGTAAGTGTAGGATCCACAGGACTCGGACAGGTGGAGCGGGCGCCCTGGCGTCGCAGAGCGCCCGGCGGCCCTAGTGCACCACCTGGCCCATAAGATACAGGGCAGGATAGTAGAACACCCAGATGACGTCCACATAGTGCCAGTAGATGGCCGTCGCCTCGACACCCCAATGTCGCTCGGGTGAGTAGCCGCCCCGGCGCCCCACGTTCCAGACGATCAGGATGACAATGACGCCGCTCAACACGTGCAGGGCATGCAGCCCCGTCATGCCAAAGAGCACCGCTCCATAGACGCCGTCCCAGGGGGCGATGTGGCCGCCCCATTCAAAGACGATCACGCCGAGGAGAAAGAGCGTGCCGAGCCCCGCGGTGATCAGCAAGCTGTCGAGAAATGTCTTCCTATCCCCGTGGGCGATGGCCGACTCGGCGCGGTTCATGAAAAAGCTGCTGACCAGCAGGACCGAGGTGACGATCAGCCCTATGGTCTGGTCGAGCTCGGGCCGT
>DATHUZ010000618.1:0-7491 GCA_035461725.1 Anaerolineae bacterium | reverse complement strand
GGGTGTTTGTCAACGACGGTAGCCTGGACGACCTGCGACGGGAGGTGGACACGGCATGGACCGAGATCCGGCAGATCGTGGCGCGCCGCTCGTGACGGTGCGGCCAGTACGCCGCGATGACCTGGCCGACGCGGCAGGCGTCGCAGCGGTGTTGAACGCCGTGATCGCCGAGGGGCGCTACACGGCGCTGACAGGCCACTGGACGGCAGAGGCCGAGCGTGCCTTTTTGCAGAGCCTTCGGCCGCGCAGCGAGCTGTTTGTCGCCGAGCTGGACGACAGGATCGTCGCTTTTCAGGTCGTCGAGCCGTTCGTCAGCTACACGTCGTCGATGGACCACGTCGCCCATTTCGGGACGTACGTGCTCGCGCAGTATCGTGGCTGTGGCATCGGCCGCCGGCTGGCAGAGGCAACCTTTGCCTTCCTCCGGCAGCAGGGCTACGAAAAGGCCGTCATCTATGTCCTGGCCCACAACGACGGCGGCCTGGGCTACTACCAGAGCCTCGGTTTTGAACCGCGGGGCACGCTGCGGCGGCAGACGCGGATCGATGGCCTCTATTACGATGAAGTATTCATGGAGATGCACCTGGAGGAGAGGGACTCATGACCGTCGATGATCCGCGGGATACCCGACAGATTGTGGAGCGCCTTGCCGCTCGCCTGGAAGTTGAGGAAAAAGAGGTGGAGAGCGGGGTCGAGGTGCGGCGCGCAGGGCGGGGCGATCTGGCATCGATCGCGGCGCTGGTTCGGGAAGCGAGCGAGTCGCGTCTGGAGATGGATGAGACGGACGTGATGGAGTGGCTCTTTAGCAAGGGCCTGTGGGTGGCGGAGGCCGAGGGCGAGCCGGTGGGCGTGGCGGCGTGGCAGGCAGAGAACCTGTTGTGTGTCACCGACGTCTTTTTTGTCCACCCGCCGCAGTGGCTGGGCGCCGCGGGAGGCGGCCTGTTGTCGACGATCGAGGCGGAAGCCAACACGTTGATGTGCGAGGCGAACGTCGTCGCGCTGCCGGCGTGGACCGGCGAGGCAGTGCGTGCGTGCCTGGCGGAGCAGGGCTACGAGCCGAAAACGTACGACGAGCTGCATCGCATCTGGCGCGAGGTGCTCAAGGATTTTGTCGAGGACGGGCAGGATCTCTTGGTCAAGCGCCTGCGCGACCGCATGGTGATGGTGCCGATTTAGTACCCCATCTATTCGAGGGTCACATGAAGGAGTCTGCTATGCCAGTAAAGGATTGGATCGCCCGCCACCCTCGCCTTGTCATGTGGCTGGTGCTGGCGATTGGCATGGTCGTGATCTTGATCTGGGCGGCACGCGACGTGGGACTGCTGCCGGGACAGTGGACCGCGCTGATCGTCGCCACCATCCTCCTCGCAGGGCTGTGCATCTGGATCATGTTTGGGGAAGACGGCGACGAGGTTCCGAACGAGATATCTGAGGAATAGCTTCTAGTCAACCTCCGGCGCCCAGAGGCCGCCGGTCTCCTCCAGCCACCTGGCGATCCGATCCGCGGCGCCTGCCACGTCGTTGTCCGACACGTCCACCTCGAGCGCCGGCAGGGCCGACTCGGTCACCAACCGCCGCATCAGGGTCTGCTCGTCCACGAACCTGCTCAGGTCATCGTACTGCGCCGGGTTGCCCGATACCTTGAGCCGCTCGGCGCGTGCCGCCGCGAACGACTCGGGCGTGCGCGTGCAGAAGAGGAGCCGAAAGCCGAGCGGCACGAGCCGGTCCTCGAGCCAGCGAAAGTCGTACTCCTTGCCGCGTGCCTGGAGCTGGTGCAAACGCGTCGAGATGTGAAAACGGTCTACAATCCACGAGTAGTAGGGCAGCAGCTCGAACAGGCGCGCCCAGGTGGCATAGGTCTCCATCGCGCGCGCTTCCTCTTCCGGGCTAAAGTTGATCAACCCGCGCCCCCACGGGTAGTTGGTAAAGCCGCACCACTCGGCCGAGATGACAGGCGAGTGGTAGCGGTACTTGCGTGGGCCCACGACGCGGGGGTGCTCGTTCAGCGCGAACGCGATGTCGGTCTTGAAGGTGAGGCGCGTTCCTTCCAGGATGACCTTTGGGCAGAGTTTGGGCATCTCTTCTACTCCATGCTGGCGACGATACGGGGCAAGATCTCGGCGACGTCGCCATGGATGACGACGTCGGCACGGCTGTCGAACCCTGTCGGTTGCAAGTTGACGAGGATGGTGCGCGCGCCCGAGTCGGCCGCAAGCACAGGTAGATCGGCGGCCGGCGTGACTTCGAGCGATGAGCCGGCGACGAGCATCAGATCACAGCGGCGTGCTTCGGCCATCGCCTCGTTGAGCACGCGCACGGGAAGCTGCTCGCCAAAGAGGATCACGTTTGGCTTGTAGACGCCGCCGCAGTGACAGTAGGGCACCTTGCCGTCGCGTACCTTCTGTTGAAAAATCGGATCGACAGGCACCACCTCGTAGCAGCGAACGCAGGTCGCCTCGCGCATGTGGCCGTGCAGCTCTAGCACGCGGCGGTTGCCGGCTCGCTGGTGAAGGTTGTCGATGTTTTGTGTGATGATCGCATTGAGCAAGCCCCGCGCCTCGAGGGTGGCAAGCGCTTCGTGTGCCGGGTTGGGCAGGGCGGTAAGCATGATCTCGGCCAGCGGCCGGATCCACTTGTAAAAGTGCTGCGGGTCGAGCCGGAATGCCCAGATCGACGCGACCATCATCGGATTGGCCTTTTCCCACAGCCCCGATCCAGGGCTGCGAAAGTCAGGGATGCCCGAGGCGGTGCTGTGGCCAGCCCCCGTGAATGCCACCATGTGCTTGGCCGCCCGAATCAGCTCTGCCGCGCGCCGGATCTCGTGCTCCATATGCCTCCTATCTCGAACCCGGGTGCCGATCCCCGTTCCCATTCACGTCTATGCCGTCTACTCTACCACAAACTCGCGCGTTTTGCAAGCCGGCCCAGTCAACCTCAAGAGGCTATCACCCGATTGGTAGCGTTTGACACCGAACACCTTTTGGGGTAAGATGCACGCGGTTTTTCTGAGGAGACACACTTCTGTGCGCGACCTGATCGTATACAGCGCTTATCGACTGATTGCTGCACTCGTCGGCCCACTGCCGCCCCGGATTGGCTATTGGGTGGCGCGCCGTGCCGGCCCCTTGATCTATCGTTTTTCTCCTCACCTGCGGCGCACGCTGGAGCACAATATGTCGCACGTGCTTGGCTTTGAGGCCGATGATGCCCGCGTGCGCGCGGCGGTCCACCGGGTGTGTGTGAATATTGCCAAAGGGCACTATGAGCTGTTTCGAGTCCGGCGGCTGACGCCCGAGCAGATCCGGAACATGACCGAGATCGACGGACTCGACCGTTTGTACGCAGCGTTGGAGCAGGGCAAGGGAGTCGTGATCGTGTCCGCTCACTTTGGCAACGTGGACATGATGGGGCAGGTGCCGCTGGCGTACGGCATTCCAATCAGCGGCGCGGTGGAGCACATCCGGCCCGAGCGCCTCTTTCGCTACCTGCTAGACATCCGGCAGAAGCACGGCATGCGCCTCTACCCTACGGATGGCCCGATGGTCGGCCTCTTCAAGGCGCTGCGCCGGGGAGAGCTGGTGGCGTTGCCGTGTGACCGCGCCATCGGCGATCACGTTCGCCCCGTCGAGTTTTTCGGCGAGCCCGCACGGCTGCCCGACGGGCCGGTGCGCGTGGCGCTCCGTACCGGTGCACCCCTGATCCCTGTGTTTATTGTGCGACAGCCGGATAACACCTTCCGGGCCATCGTCGAGCCACCGCTCGATCTCGTGCACACCGGCGACGTGGAGCGCGACGTGGCAGCGGGCATGGAGAGGGTGGTCGAGGTCATGGAGCGCTACCTGTCCGAATATCCAGAACAATGGCTGGTGGCGGTGCCCGTGTGGCCGCTGAACGGCGACGAGCCTGGTCGGGCCTGATCGGACGGCGAGAGGATCAAAGAGCATGTCATCGATTGAACAAAAAGCCCGCGACGTGAGTCGCCCTACCCTCGAGTCTGTAGGACGCGCGCTTGCGCGTTGGAACGTGTCGCCAGACGCGGTCACCTACCTCGGGCTGCTGCTGACGATCGGCGTGGCCGTGCTTGCCGCGCTGGGCCAGATCCGCTGGGCGGGCGTAGCCTACATCGTCGCCGCCCTGTGCGATGCCCTCGACGGCACGCTGGCCCGCGTCAGTGGCAAAGGCAGCCGCTTTGGCGCTTTTCTCGACTCGACGATCGATCGCTTTGAAGAATCGATCGTGTTCCTCGGGTTAAGCGTCTACTATGCACGGGTGGTGCCCGGCGCATGGTGGGGCGTGTGGGTGGTCCCCCTGATCCTGGTGGCGACCGTCGGTTCGCTGATGGTCAGCTACACGCGCGCGCGGGCCGAGGGAGTGGGGGTAGAGTGCAAGGCCGGCTTTATGACTCGCCCGCCTCGTGTTGCGCTCCTGATCGTGGCCATGTTGCTCGACCTCGTGCCGATCGGCCTCGCCATCATTGCCGTTACCAGCTTGCTGACTACGTTTCAACGCATGTACTATGTGTGGCGCACCACAGGGGGCGATGCCGGTGGATGGGACCCTATGGGCACATCGAGCCCGGTGCCCGATCCATGTGCCGAACAGCAACAACCTCGCCAAGACGACGGCGAAGGAGATGAAGCGTGAAAGCGCTCTACGTGCTACTGATCTTTATCGTCGTTGCGATCGTGGCCGAGTTCGCGGGGTGGAACCCACTCTTTATCTTTGTCTCGTCCGGGCTGGCCATGATCCCGCTGGCAGGGCTGATGGGCGAGGCGACAGAAGCGCTGGCCGTGCACACCGGCCCGCGGCTGGGCGGCCTGCTCAACGCGACGCTGGGGAACGCCGCTGAGCTGATCATCACGATCATGGCACTGCGTGAAGGGCTGGCGAACCCGGCGATCAATGCGCACATGCTGGAGCTGGTGCGCGCTTCCCTCACGGGCTCGATTCTGGGCAACATCCTGCTGGTGCTGGGCCTCGCTGTGTTGGTGGGTGGTCTGCGTAATGGATTGCAGCGCTTTGATCCCCGCTACGCGGGTATGAACGCCACGATGTTGATCCTCGCCGTCGCCGCGCTCGTCATTCCGTCTCTCTTTAGCCACAGCATCGAGGTCGTCGACCACGACGCGGTCGAGTACCTGAGCCTCGGCGTTGCCGGTTTGATGATCTTGTTATACGCGCTGGCGATGTGGTACCAACTGCGCGACGGTCGCGAGACGAGTGCTGCCGCCGAGGGGCCCGCCTCTGCCACCGAGGAGGCGCCTCACTGGTCGGTGCCCGTGTCGGCGGGAGTCCTGGGGATATCCACCCTGGGTATCGTGATCATGAGCGAGCTCCTCGTCGGCACCGTCGAGCACGTCGTGCTCGAGATTGGCATCAGCGAGTTCTTTTTGGGCATCATCATCGTGCCCCTCATCGGCAACGTCGCCGAGCACCTGGTGGCGGTTCAGGTGGCGCTCAAGAACAAAATGGAGCTCAGCCTCGCCATCTCTGTCGGCTCCAGTTTGCAGATCGCCCTCTTTGTGGCGCCGCTCCTCGTCTTTGTCAGCCTTTTTATGGGCAACCCGCTCACGCTGGTGTTCAACCAGTTCGAGCTGATCGCCCTGATGGTCGCCGTGCTCATCGCGGCCATGGTGTCACTCGACGGCGAGTCGAGCTGGCTCGAGGGCGCGATGCTCCTGACCCTCTATATCATCATCGCGCTCGCCTTCTTCTGGCTGCCGTTTCAGGGATAACGATCTTTCGATGCCCGCAGTGTGCGCCCACGCGTTTTTATGGTATAATAGCGGCTATCCAGCAAGGAGTCGGATAACATGGCGGAACAAGTTTCGATCGAGCGGATCGGCGAACATGTAGGACAAGAGGTAACGATCAATGGCTGGCTCTATGCCAAAACCGGCAAGGGCAAGCTCCAGTTTTTGCAGGTGCGCGACGGCACCGGCATTTTGCAGTGTATCGTGTTCAAAAAAGAGGTGACGCCCGAGGTATTCGACGCGGCGAGCCGGCTGACTCAAGAATCGTCGTTGATCGTCACCGGCTTGGTGCGTGCCGACGAACGCGCGCCGGGCATCCCAGGCGGCTATGAGCTGGGTGTGACCAACCTGGAGGTGGTCCAGTTCGTCATGGGCGAATACCCGATCACACCGAAAGAGCACGGCGTCGACTTTTTGATGCAGAACCGCCACCTGTGGCTGCGCTCCTCGCGGCAGTGGGCCGCGCTGCGCGTGCGCGCCACGATCATCAAGGCGATCCGCGACTGGCTTGACGACCACGACTTTGTGTTGATGGACACGCCGATCCTGACCCCTGCGGCGTGTGAGGGCACCACAACGCTGTTCGAGACCGACTATCACGGCACTCCGGCCTACCTCAGCCAGAGCGGACAGCTCTACAACGAGGCCAACATCATGGCCTTTGGCAAGGTGTACTGCTTTGGGCCGACATTCCGCGCCGAAAAGAGCAAGACGCGACGCCACATCCAGGAGTTCTGGATGGTGGAGCCCGAGATGGCCTACGTCGACCTGTGGGAAAACATGGAAGTCCAGGAGCAATTTGTCAGCTTTATCGTGCAGACGACGCTGCGCGAGCGCCGGCGCGAGCTGGAGCTGCTGGGTCGCGACCTGAGCCGTCTCGAAAAGATCGAGCCGCCCTTCCCGCGTATCTCGTACGACGACGCAGTCGAGATGATCAATCGTGGTGCGGCGGCCGGCGAGCGCATCCCGCCCAACGACGAGCCGGTGGCGGCGATCGAGTGGGGCGAGGATTTTGGCGCCCCGCACGAGACGTACGTGGCCGAGCAGTTTGAAAAGCCGGTGTTCGTGCACCACTATCCCGCCGCCGTCAAGGCGTTCTACATGGCTGCCGAGCCAGAGCGGCCCGAGCTATCGCGCTCTGCCGATCTCCTCGCGCCCGAAGGGTACGGCGAGATCATTGGTGGGGGTGAGCGCTCACCCGACCTCGAATACCTGGAGCTCCAGATCGAGCGCCACGGCCTGCCGCGCGAGGCGTACGAGTGGTACCTCGACCTGCGCCGCTACGGGTCGGTGCCCCACAGTGGGTTTGGCCTCGGCATCGAGCGCACCGTGATGTGGATCTGCGGCCTCGACCACATCCGCGAGACCATCCCCTTCCCACGCCTCCTCGGACGCATCTATCCCTAGCGCACACGGGTGCCGCCGCGCGCATCAGGCACCTGCCAGAAGAGTGACAGAAACGTAGGGGCGCACGGCGTGCGCCCCAGGTCGTGCCGGCGCCGTGACCAGGCCAAACGTACGGGCGCACGGCGTGCGCCCCAGGTGGTGCCGCGGCCGTGACCAGGCAGATGTAGGGGCGCACGGCGTGCGCCCTGGACGACGTTCGAAACAATTCGGGGGTAACGTGTCACACACACCAAAACATCATCGCCGTTCGATCCGTTTGCCGGGCTATGACTATACGTCGTCGGGTGCCTACTTTGTCACGATCTGTATCCACGGAGGTGCGTGTGTTCTG